>CAZDXE010000006.1:0-40054 GCA_964509565.1 uncultured Dehalococcoidales bacterium
CAAGAAGATAAAGAAGTGGAAAGTAAGATCGAACTTCTCAAGGCCTTTTGAGAATCAATTGATTTTAAAAAGTTACGCCGAGAAAGTGAAGAGCACTTGACACAGGGGAGAGCAATCAAATTTGTAGTCTACTGGAAAGAAGGTGAACCAAACTGCGATATGATAGTAAGCTAGCCTCTCGAATTTTCTTTTTGGATTAAAGCTATAGACTGAGCAGCTATTCCCTCTTCTCTGCCAACAAAACCTAAACCATCAGTGCTAGTAGCCTTAACTGTTACTTGCGTTAATTCAATGCCCAAAGCCTGGCTGATTCGTTTTCTCATTTCAGGAATAAAAGGCGAGAGTTGGGGATTTTGAACAACAATAGTAGTATCGACATTAACCACTTCAAAACCCTTCTCTTTAAGTAACCTATGAATTTCACTCAGCAAAACCAAGCTGGATATATCCTTATATTTCTGCTTCCCCGAAGGGAATTGAGTACCGATATCATCAAGGCCAGCAGCACCACATAAAGCATCTATCATAGCGTGAATAGCTACATCAGCATCGCTCCACCCTGATAAACCCTTATCATAGGGAATATCAACGCCCCCCAAAACCAGTTTGCGTCCCGAGACTAAAGGATGACTATCATAGCCAATGCCAACTCTCATTTCTTTCCTACTTCCTTCGCCCCCTCCGAGTGAGCAAACAACAATTTTACTTTGTTCGGAGCATGTCCTGTACAATAATCTCCGCCAGCGCCAAATCCTCAGGTGTCGTTATCTTTATATTACTATAATTACCTGGATAAAGCTTCACTTCACATCCTAAGAATTTCACGGCAGCAGCATCATCGGTAACTTCAGTTATAAGCTTTCGGTAAGCCTCATTTATTACATCAAAGCTGAATATTTGGGGAGTTTGCGCTATCCATAACTTGTTACGCTGGGGCGTTTCTGTAACTAACCCATGGTCATCGGCAAATTTAATGGTATCTTTAACCGGCACTGCAGCTACAGCAGCACCTGTTTCTTTGGCTGCCTCCAAGCCATTTTGAATCAAATCCAAAGTCAGAAAAGGGCGAGCTCCGTCATGGATTATAACCCAATCACAGTATTTCAGCTTGTGCAGTCCTTCTTTTACCGAGTCCTGTCGCCGTGCGCCACCAAGACACATAGCAGCCTTAGACCAGGCTCTTTCTTCCTTTAACTTCTGGCCTTGCTTTAGATTATTATTATTCAGTGTAACGACTATCTGTTCCACCAAGTCATTTTGCTGGCATATATCCACTGACCAGGCTAATACAGGTTTGCCCCCCAAAGGAGCAAGGATTTTACCCGTGGCCCCCATCCGCTCAGCCTTACCAGCAGCAACAATAATAATCCCTATTCCAGAGGCCTTGCCCATTTATTGTTCCTCTTTTACCTTCTTACTCAAACCCAAACGCAGGGCATCAGATATAGAACTAGCTTCGATTAATTGAATACCAACATCATCTAGAGAAAGCTGAGATGAAGATTTGGGCATAAGGAAAGACTTAAAGCCTAGCCTGGTAGCCTCAATAATTCGCCTCTCTACCTGTGATACAGGTCTAAGTTCCCCATTTAAGCCAACTTCCCCCAGAGCCACCAGTCCAGGGATCGGCTTACTATCACGAAAGCTAGAAGTTATAGCCAAAGCAATCCCTAAGTCAATCGCCGGTTCATTGATTTTAAGTCCCCCAGTGGCATTGACTATAATATCCTGGTTAGAAACCCGCAGCCCAGCACGTTTACTAAGCACCGCACTAATCAGTAGAAGACGATTAAAATCAATGCCATTAGCGATACGCCTGGGTGGGCCAAAACCAGCAGAGGTAGTTAAAGCTTGAATTTCCACCAACAAAGGGCGCGTTCCTTCAAGCGCTGGCACCACAATAGAACCAATAGCAGCATCCCTGTGCGTAGATAAGAAAACTCGAGACGGGTTCTCTACTTCCACCAAGCCACCATGGCTCATTTCAAAGATGCCCACTTCGTTAGTGGATCCAAAACGGTTTTTTACACTCCGCAACATCCGATAATTACTAAACTGCTCACCTTCGAAGTAAAGCACCACATCAACAATATGCTCCAATACTCCAGGGCCAGCGATAGCACCATCTTTAGTCACATGTCCTATAATAAACACAGGCACATTATTTTGCTTTGCCCAGTACATCAATCTCTGTGTACATTCACGCACCTGAGCAATACTACCAGGCACCCCAGGCACATCTTCCAGATATATGCTTTGAATCGAATCTATAACCACCAAACGAGGCAAGAGCTCTTCCAAATGCCTTAAGAAAACAGCTAAGTTAATTTCAGATAAGATGAAAAGTCCTTTACCTCTGAGGTTTAAACGTTCAGCTCTAAGCTTAATTTGATTAGTAGATTCTTCTCCAGAAACATAAGCCACGAGTCCGTTATTCTCAGCTACTCTAGCTAAAACCTGAAGCAAAAGTGTAGATTTACCTATTCCAGGCTCCCCTCCAATAAGCACCAAAGAGCCAGGAACTAAACCACCACCGAGAACCCTGTTCATTTCGCCAAAGCCAAGGGGAAGACGAGGGAAAGAACCTGTTTCCACTTGAGAGAGTTCTTGAGGTATATTTTCCCTGGAACAAGACCGCTCGATAGGGGTGCGCGATAGGCTAACTGTAGCCTCTACAAAGCTATTCCACGTCTGACAATTGGGGCATCGCCCTAACCACTTGGCACTTTCCTTGCCACATTGCTTACAAACAAAAATATGCTTGACCTTAGATCTATCCAATTGCTAAATTTCAAACGAGTTCTCTGACATTCCACCACAATAGCGCTAGCCTCAGTTACAACGACTCTCTACATTTCGCTAACAGAGCATTAGTCAGCCATTACGTTATATCTATACTATAAAGCCTCTTTAACTAACGGCCGCATTACAATATTTTCCTCATCAACATCCACCTCTATAGTATCCCCTGGTTGGAATTCTCCTCGCAGCAATGCCTCAGAAAGCAAATCTTCAACTAAATTCTGGATTACACGACGCAGAGGGCGAGCTCCAAAAATAGGGTCATAACCTTTTTTACCCAGAAAGTCCTTAGCATCGTCAGTAACTTTTAATGCCAGGTTTTTCTCTTTAAGTGAATCAGCAACTTGATTAAGCATTAACTCGACAATCAGGCGAATGTGTTCCTGTGTTAAAGCGTGAAAGACAACAGTTGCATCAATGCGATTGAGAAATTCAGGGCGAAATTTTTTCTTCATCTCCCCAAGCACTTTTTCCTTCATTTTTTCATATTCCATCTGCTGATTCCCTTTACCATCAATATGAGTAGCGAAACCAACGCTCATATCACGCTTAATGAGCTCAGCCCCAATATTGCTGGTCATAACTATGATGCTATTACGAAAATCGACACGACGCCCTTTAGCATCAGTTAAATGGCCATCATCAAAAATCTGAAGCAGCATATTGAATACATCATAATGAGCCTTCTCAATTTCATCGAGGAGAATACAAGAATATGGTTTGCGCCTCACTGCTTCAGTTAATTGTCCACCTTCTTCATAGCCGATATAACCAGGCGGTGCTCCAACCAAACGAGCCACTGTATGGCGTTCCATGAATTCTGACATGTCGAGTCGAATTAAAGTATCTTCACTACCAAACATAAATTCAGCTAAGGCTCTAACTAATTCAGTTTTACCTACGCCAGTAGGTCCCAAAAATATAAAGACTCCTATTGGACGTCGCGGAGCCTTCAACCCAGATCGAGCTCTTCTCACTGCCTTAGCCACTGTGTTTATAGCTTCATCCTGTCCAATTATACGGTGATGCAAAGCATCCTCCATGTGAAGAAGACGACTAGTTTCATCATCGGTCAACCTCAGCATTGGAATCCCGGTCCACATACTGGTTACTTCAGAAATATCATCTGCAGTAACAGTGGGTTTGCCAAGTTCCTGTTTAACCTGCCACTCCTTCTCCATCTGAGTAACTTTCCCCGTTAGTTGGAGCTCACGGTCACGCAGTTCAGCAGAGTATTCATACTGCTGTGAAGCAATAGCTGTCTCCTTTTCTTTACGCACAGCCTCCAGGGCTTGTCTCGCTTCGGTTAAACCAATAGGCGTACTACTATGTTTGATGCGTTTTCTAGAGCCAGATTCATCCACCAGATCAATAGCTTTATCAGGCAAATAACGGTCAGGTATATATTTAGCAGCCAACGAAGCCGCTGCTTGCAAAGCTTCATCGCTTATAATCAAACGATGAAATTCCTCATACCTGTGCTTGATACCTCGCAAAATATCCAAGGTTTCTTCAACGGTGGGTTCAGCCACCAAAACAGTCTGAAACCTCCGCTCCAAAGCCGGATCTTTCTCCACATACTTGCGATAATCATTCAAAGTGGTGGCACCGATACACTGCACCTCACCACGTGCCAGTGAAGGTTTTAATATATTGGAGGCATCAACAGCACCCTCAGCCGCTCCAGCCCCCACAATAGTTTGCATTTCGTCGATAAATAAGATGCAATTCCCAGCAGTTTTTTCCTCCTCTATAACTTTTTTCAATCTTTCCTCAAACTCGCCACGATATTTTGTTCCAGCCACCAGAGCACCAACATCTAAAGCAACTATTCTTTTACCCTGCAATACCTCAGGAACTTCCCCTGCCATTATGCGCTGGGCCAGCCCCTCAACGATGGCTGTTTTACCAACGCCCGGTTCACCTATAAGTGCTGGGTTGTTCTTGGTGCGTCGGCTTAGTATTTGGACCACTCTCTCAATCTCCTTGCTACGTCCAATAACAGGATCAAGTTTGTCTGCCTTAGCCAGAGCGGTTAGATCTGTTCCAAGCTGATCCAAAGTAGGGGTGCGCGAAGAACTACGAGCGGCGCGAGCATGAATTGTCTCATGCTTCATAGTCTTCTTGACTTCATCACGCGCCTGCTCCAAAGTAATGCCGAAATTTTCTAGAACTTTAGCGGCTACTCCCTCACCTCCATGTAATAAACCAAGCAGGAGGTGTTCAGTTCCTATGTAGTTAGAATTCAATCTTCGCGCTTCATCAACGGCAAGTTCGATAATTCTTTTAGCTCTAGGAGCAAGGCTAATTGTCCCAGTAACTTCTTTCTCTCCCTTACCAACTACAAACTCCACTGCTGCTTGCACTTTATTCAAGGGAACACCAAGTTTAATTAAGACTTTGGCTGCCCCCCCAGACTCATCCGCTACTAACCCCAACAATATATGCTCAGTGTCAATGTAACTATGATTTAAACGTTTAGCCTCTTCCTGAGCTCGCGCCAGCACTTTACGAGCCCCCTCAGAGAATCTCTCAAATCCAGTAGCCATACTAAGATCTCCACATCAAGTACTTATTTCCTAAAGCCATTATAGATTATGCCCTACTCCGAGTCAAACTATGTAGTCGTTCATGTAACTTACTTGAAACAGCGAGCAAATAATAATACAATACATACATTAAATGAGAGTTATCAGTGGTCAAGCCAAAGGAATTCAACTAAGGGCTCCTTCAGCACGGTGGATCAGACCTACAACTAATCTAGCGAAGGAAGCTATTTTCTCTATTTTGGAACACAATGTCAGCTGTTGGGACCGCGTTCTTGATTTGTATGCTGGTAGCGGTGCTCTAGGTATAGAAGCTCTAAGCCGCAAAGCAGAATGGGTTGATTTTGTTGACCGAAGCAGAAAATGCTGCATCATAATTAAACACAACCTGGACAAAACAGGGTTGTCAAGCAAAGCCCATGTTTATCGCTGCAGCGCAAGCAAGTCGATTGCTTTCCTTAATAACAATTACAATATCATTCTTATGGACCCACCTTACTCCGACCCCTATACAACTAATTTACTGACTACCTTAGCTAACTCAGAGTTAATAGAGGAAAGCCCCACAATTGTAGTTTGTCACGCAAATCGCTTCCCTCTAAGCTCTGATTACAATGAATTCTACTTAGCTAAACAACACCGCTTCGGTGATACATTCATCTCTATTTACCAAAAAAAGGCTAAACCATGACAATAGCAGTATATCCAGGAACCTTCGACCCTATTACGAGCGGGCATGCCGATATTATCAAACGAGCATCATGTATCTTTGGGGAGCTGGTTATTGGCGTTTATGACAAACCTAATAAACAGGTACTTTTCTCCACAGCAGAAAGAGTAGCCATGGTAAGGAGAGCAGTAGCTAGTCTACCAGGTGTACGTGTTAAGCCCTATTCAGGTCTCACTGCTGATTTTATTCATAGTGTAAAGGGGAGAGTTATGATTCGGGGGTTGAGAGCAAGCTCTGATTTCGAGCGCGAATTCGAAATGGCGCTAATGAACAAAAAACTGTCGCCAGATATAGAATTAATTTGCTTGATGACAAGCTCTGAATATCAATTCCTCAGCTCTAGCTTGATCAAAGAAGTAGCAAGACTAGGAGGCTGCCTTAAGGACATGATTCCCGATTATGTTGCCGCCGCTTTAAAGGAAAAATTCTCAGCAGAAGTTCCCCAAGTTTTAGAAAATGAAACTAAGTGTTAAAATAAAGCATTAAAAATTTAAGGAGGCGATGCAGAGATGGCATACAAGATTACTGATGAGTGTATTAGTTGTGGTGCTTGCGAATCAGAATGTAAGAACGCAGCAATCAGCGAGGGCGAAGAAACTTACACTATAGACTCGGACAAATGCACAGAATGTGTGGGCTGGTTTGAATCACCTAAATGCGCCGAGGTTTGCCCGGTGGATTGTTGTATTCCTGACCCAGATCATAAAGAAGCACGCGAGCAACTATTGGAGAAATGGCAGAAGCAGAATCCTGGTAAAACCCCAGCAGCTAGCTAGTACTTTATTTGAACCCAACCGTTATACAATTATCAAATCTCGCAGGGTATATCAATACCATTTTGTTCATGATTTTACCCACAATAGAGCTGGGGTGAAATAAAGCTTCTAGTGATTTATATACTTTCAGGTGTTTTAATATTGGTATAAGGAGCATAAGCAAGCTAATAGATTCTGCATAAGAGGTAGAATCTATATTTCTAAATCCAGCATTCTCAAGAATGCTGGCAGATGTTTTGGAAGTAAATTGGTTGATATGGAGCCTTCTTATGTTCCACCACCTCTTGCGCAAAATCCTCGATGGCACTCCATTGATATCCGGAGTTGATGTCACCAGCACTCCCCCTGGTCTAAGTACTCTATAGGCTTCCTTAAGAAACACAAGCGGATGTGGCACGTGTTCTAAAACTTGCCATAATGTAATCACATCGAAATGGTTCTCGGGAAATTGCCGTTCTGTAAAAGCAGTTGCTTCCACATCTAAAACAAATTCTCTCTTCGCATATAGCACAGCATCCTGAGATAATTCAACTCCCTTAACCCTGAAACCAGCCTTAGAAGCATTAAACAGAAAAAATCCCTCGCCACAGCCTATGTCTAAAAGATCCGCACCCCTCTTGTACTTTTTAATCAATTCTACCTGTGACTTAGAAGCGCGTAAGCGATTCTCACGAATAATAGAGACATCAATGCTCTTCCTTTTAGCATAGCCTTCATTAATCCTGCTCTCCTTTTCAATAGGATTCACATATACAAACTGGCAATTACGACATTGAACATGCCTTCCATATTTGTCACCTGGTAACATATATACAGTTTCTATACCTCCATGGAAATCATCCAGTTCCATGTTAGAATCAAATAACACAACAAAATCGTTGCTCCCACAATTAGGGCAATTGCGGTATTCAAAAAGCGGATCCATCGTAATCTATGGTCTCTCTAAAGATGCTTGGATTTACTATAAGCAGCGGTGACAGCTTCAAGAAGAACGGAACGGAAACCTCCTCTTTCCAATTGAAGAAGAGCTTCTGTAGTCGTGCCTCCAGGCGAAGTAACTATACTTCTTAACTCAGCAGGGTGCTTGCCCATTTCTCGGACAGCGACACTAGAACCAATTACTGTTTGTATTACCAGTTTTCTGGCTACGCTGCGTGGCAAACCAATATGGACTCCAGCGTCAATGAGCACTTCGATGAAAAGAAACACGTAAGCGGGACCACTCCCGCTTAAAGCTGTAGCCATATCCAGATACTTCTCATCCTCAACATAGAGCTCCTCACCCAAAGTGTCAAGGATGGATTGTGCCATTCCCTTCTGTTCTTGACTGACCTCGTTAGTTGTTGTCCATACAATCATTCCCTCGCCAATTTGAACTGGCATGTTGGGCATAGCCCGGATTATACAATGGTGGTTCAAACCGCGGCACAAAGTATCCAAACTAGCACCAGCTACTATAGATAATATAACTTGCTGTGGTGCGGGATCTTTTATTCCCTCCATCACCTGAAGCAATTCTTGTGGCTTTACCGCCAAAATAACCAAATCAGCATCTTTTACTGCTTCTTTGTTATTAACTAAAGCCTTTACTCCACATTCCCTCTTTATTGAGTCTCGTCTCGATTGACTCACATCACTAACTACAATATCTTCAGGGGCAGCAACCTTTTTACTGAGAAGGCATCTTATCATCGCTCCCCCCATAGTACCACCACCAATAAAAGCTATTTGCATTTTCCTCTCCTCATTTCGCTACAATATTCACTACCCGTCCAGGAATATAGATAACTCTGCTAATCTTCTTTCCCTCAATATGAGCCTTCACTTTTTCCTGCCCCAGTGCCAGTTCCCTGGCCTCAGTTTCACTTATGGAAACAGGCACAAGTAATTTATCTCGCAACTTACCATTCACCTCAATAACCAAGGTGATTTCCTCTTCTTTAATTGACTCTTCATTCCACTCGGGCCAGGATTGATTATGAATGCTATAAGGGTGGCCAGTCTTAGCCCACAGCTCCTCAGCAAGATGGGGGGCTGTGGGAGCCATGAGTAGCAGTAAATATATGATAGCTTGCTGCCACAGTAATACTGTCACACTCCCTGATTCCTGTATTTTCGATAGATAATTAGTAAACTCCATCAAGCTAGCCAACATAGTATTGAAATGGAACCTCTCCAGATCTTCACTTACTTTCTTAATTGTTTTATGAGTGACATTAAGAAATTCTTTCTCCACCACCCGTTCAACCAGCTGGCTCGTATAGCCCATTCCTACCAAATTCCACACTCGGTTTAACCATCTGCTTATGCCTGCAAAGCCACTATCGCTCCACTCCCCTCCCAACTCCCAAGGTCCGATAAACATGAGGTAGGCACGAACAGCATCGGCCCCTAATTCAGATACATATTTGTCTGGAGCGACTACATTGCCCTTAGATTTACTCATCTTATCACCGAGATAGATAATCGTTCCTTGGTTAAAAAGATGAGTAAATGGTTCATCGAAATCGACCAGTCCCATATCTCTAATTGCCTTAATAAAAAAGCGAGAATAAAGAAGATGCATGACAGCATGTTCGGCTCCCCCAGTATATAAATCCACAGGCAGCCAATACTTCAGTTTTTCAGTTTCGAAAGGGGCAACATCACTTTTAGGACTAGTATAACGTAAGAAATACCAATTGGAGCACATAAATGTATCCATGGTATCGACTTCCCGTCGCGCCGGCCCAGAACACCTGGGACAAGTAGCATTAACAAAGGATTGGCAATATTTTAGAGGAGATTCTCCAGTAGGTTTGAATTCCGCATCAGAAGGAAGCAGGATAGGCAAATCCTCCTCATCCACAGGAACAATGCCACACTTATTACAATAAAGCATAGGAATAGGTGCTCCCCAATACCTCTGTCTCGAGACAAGCCAATCGCGAATGCGATAAGTAACAGTACGCTTCCCCCATCCTTTACTCTCCAATAAATCACAAATTGCATTGTATCCTTGCTCGCTGGACAAGCCACTAAACTCCCCGGAATTTACCATTATGCCTGTTCCACTATATACTTCCATTAATTCTTTGCTCGAGCAACCAGGAGGAGTAACAACGGTTCGAACAGGAAGATTAAACTTTTTAGCGAATTCAAAATCCCGCTCATCATGAGCCGGGACACCCATCACCGCACCAGTACCATATGTCAACGAGACGTAGTCAGTAATCCAGATAGGTACCTTTTCCCCATTCAACCTGTTAATGACATAGCTCCCCAAAAAGACGCCTGTTTTCTCTTTGCCCACGGCTGTCCGCTCATATTCACTTTGGCGTCGACACCAGGCAACGTATTCCTCTACCTCATCCCTTCGCTCTGGAGCAACCAACTGAGGAACTAAGGGATGTTCAGGAGCAAGGAGAAAGAAACTCACACCAAAAATAGTATCAGGGCGAGTGGTGAACACCTTTATTTCCTTAGATTTTACATCCTCACGTTCCAATTTAAAGAAAATCTCAGCACCTTCACTCCGACCGATCCAGTTTCTCTGCATTGTCTTTATGCGTTCAGGCCAATCCAAATGGCTAAAATCAAGAAGTTCATCGGCATACTTGGTAATTCTGAAAAACCACTGTTCCAAATCTTTTTTAGTCACCTGGCTGCCACAACGCTCACAGAATCCTTCGCCCAGTACCTGTTCATTGGCTAACACCGTCTGGCACTCAGGACACCAGTTGACTGGCGCTTTAGCACGGTAAGCCAAGCCCGCGTGGTAGAATTTCAGAAAAAACCACTGTGTCCACCTATAATACTCAGGCAGACAACTAATCATCTCCCGATTCCAGTCATAGATTGCCCCTATGCGTTTAAGTTGATGCCGCATATGTTCAATATTCCTCATTGTCCAAACATGAGGATGTATCCCATGTTTAATAGCAGCATTCTCCGCAGGCAATCCAAAAGCATCAAATCCCATAGGGTGGAGCACATTGTATCCTCGCATTCTCTTAAATCTGGCATATACATCTGCAGGAGCCATAGCATACCAGTGTCCGATATGAAGATCACCAGAAGTGTAAGGAAGCATAGTCAATGCATAAAATTTTGGACGGTTGCTGTTCTCTGTAGCTTCATAAATATGGTCAGCAGCCCATCTCGCCTGCCATTTCTTTTCTATTTCCTGAGGGTTGTAACTTAAAAGCATATCTGTGAGATTTTAGCCCAATTTAAGGCAAATTAAAAGCACGGCCTTATAACACAAAATGCAACTTCGCTTTTACCTTTTATCACGGTCATGATATACTGCAAACTGGAGAAATGTATAAAAGAATACTTACCCTACTAGATGGTTCTACCCCATGTGAGCTGATTCTGCCTTATGTAGAAGAATTAGGAGAAAGGTTCGGCTCAGAAATTATCTTACTACATGTTTATTCACCAAGGTCAAGCTCTACCTCTCACGAATACGAGACATATATTCAGCAAGCAGCCAAGGCTGTAAAAGAGCAGCTTGGCGAGAAAGCCAAAGTGGAATCTATCCTCCTAAGTGGAAAAGCGCATAGGGAAATTATTGATTACAGTACAAAAGAGAATATTAACCTTATCGCTATGGTAACTCACGGCAAATTTGGTATAAAGCGCTGGATTCTCGGAAGCACAGCTGACAAAGTAATTAGAGAAGCGAGTAAACCAGTGTTGCTCATAAGAGCGGAAACACCCTTAGCAACACGTGAGAAAGGAATAATGAACAACATACTCACTCCTCTAGATGGCTCAAAATTAAGTGAGTTTATCCTGCCTCATGTGGAAATACTTGCTACAGAAACATCCTCGAAAGTGAACCCAGAAGTTACTCTACTTCAAGTAATATCTCCAGCCTACTATATCCCTAGTGGAAGAGCAGTCACACAAGTTTCATACAGCAAGACAGAAATCGAGCAACTAAAGGCAAAAGCTAGAAGTTACCTGGAAAAAATAGGAAATAGATTAAAAAGCAAGCAAATTGCTGTAAAATATGAAGTTGCAGTTGGTGATGCTGCAGAAAAGATTACCGAAATTGCCTGCAAAATCAACGCTAATTTGATTGTTATGTCAACACACGGATATTCAGGTTTTAGCCGACTATTTCTAGGCAGTACCGCTGACCGTGTATTACACCATGGAAACACCCCATTACTACTGGTGAAACCTGCAGAGGCACAAGAGGCCACATACTAGCACGCATCGCCGCCAGCACCCTACGGCAACTTTACATGAAGGTTCTAAGCCGAATTAGCAATCTTCCAGTTCCCGTGCTCATTTCTTCGCTCTTTGTCATCCAAGTTATACTCGCTACAATTATCTCCCGATATGTTTGAGCACTTTCACCTACCAGGATATAAATAAGCTATTGGTAAGCTATTGGTCTATAAAATCATAGATTGGATTCCTTTTTCCCCACAAGTAGTTTTGGCGAAAACCAATTACCTTGCACGATGACACTTGGGTATAGCTACTTCAACGATGGCAAGATACCGCAGGTGAAATTAAATGTCTCCCTGATTTGACTGCCACACTAAGCCATGCGACATAAAAATTGCCATTTTTGGTGGAGCTGGTGGGGTTCGGACCCTCTACCTTTTGATTGCCAGTCGCCTTCAGTGATGTTAAAACCATTGTTGCCTCCTTCAATATACCGAATGTGACTGTAATCAAAAGTTGGGATAAGGTCAATAGCTTTGTGTTACAAGTTCTAGCTGTAAGAAAAGTTCAGGCTCGATGCGATATAATTGAATAGAAATTAAAACGTTTGCTGGAGGGAAAATGGATAATACAGTTGTTCTATCGGTCGGAGATACTCATCACTTACGATTAGGTAAAGACCGTATTGTTTATGCTGGTATGCCAAATAAGGACGTTTTCTCTATTGTGCAAATAAAATGGGAATTCTTTTACCGAGGTTATTCTTGGAACCTTTACTTTCCGAAGGGGCAAAGCACGATAAGAATAGATGGACTCAATATACAGGTAGCAAATGTGACTCCTGAGGAAATTAGACTACGGATGTGATTAGATAATATTAAAGTTCAAAATACGAATAGGAGTTAATGTTAGTGGATGGATATGCAATTGGTTTAGCAGTAGGTCTTGGTGCTGGTATTGCTATTGGTATTTCTATAGGAAAACGACAGAACCCATGGTCTGAATTGACTGCACGGGAAAAGAAAGCGAGAATCATTACTATTGCTGCAGGTGCTGTCTTATTAATAGCTGGTGTTATTTTCTTCCTGGTCAGATGATATTCTTAATTGAATACAAGAAAGTTGCAGCAGATGGGATTTGAACTACCGACCATCGTTTGACTCTTAATCAAAAGGTGAATTTACGGTTGAAATGGGTGGGAGAGAAACTAGTCTACCGTTAATTTATTGTATAATTACCATGGGTTCAGAAGGAGGGGAAAATGGGAAAGTGTATCTTCTGCAAATCAGAGACTGGTACATTCAGTACCCGCGAACATATTCTGCCAGAGTCTCTAGGCGGAGGTGACTGGGCAATTCTTCCAGATGGTCTCTTGTGCGACAAATGCCAAAATCACTTCGGTTCATCAATTGAACAGCAAGCGCTTGCTGATTACCCTTTTACTTTCTTTCGGGTCTTTCTAGGTATTCCTACGAAAAAGGGAAAGGCACCGTGGTTCGATTCATGGGAAGGAACTATTAGGGCATCCATGCGGGCTGGATCATTTGATTACGGCCCGTCAGAGTTTTTTAAAGACGCAGTGCAGCGTGGGCACAAGTCACAAATTAGGCTGCTCGCTCATCCTCTGAAGCCACCCATGGTTTGTCGTTTTCTTCTGAAGATGGGCCTCGAAGTCGTTGCTGTCGATAACCCTCAGGATATATTCAAAAAGAAATTCGACAAAGCACGGCGTCTTGCACTTACTGGTGAGAGGAGTGATGAATGGTGGTATCTACAATATGAAGATATTTCGGCAGCTGATAGCTACATACGCGGAGGGGTGAACTTGGGAGAGTGGGCCGACAACATTAAGTTGGAAGTGGCGATGATAGAGGCAGGTGCTGAGGTCTTTCATTTAAAGCTGCTCTATATAGAGTTATTTACACCGCTTGAGTCAGGCATCAAACCGCCTCCAATGGAAACTCTACCGGAGCCGGAATACAGACTCTTTACTTTGTGACCTTAGTCATAATAGCAAGAATGGAAAGGGCAGTATCAAAACTTCGAAAAGAATTTCCCAATAAAATTATATCTGGAATAAATACCTGTTTGAAAGTGCACAATAGCCTTTCAGCTACAATATTGATTTGCTGCGCAATTGATCTCTTGAGTAAATACTATTCAGGGGAGACTAGAAGTTCAAAGAATAAGTATATAGATTTTCTTTCCAAATATTTCCCACAATACTCTGACCACGAGTCTTTCTATACATTTGTAAGATGTGGTCTAATACACTCTTATAATCTTGATAGAAAGTACATACTAATTCATTCCGATGCAAATTGGGCACAAGAATTACACATGAAATTATCACCAAAACATAAAATGGTAATCATTAATCCATATATGTTGAGAAAGGATCTTTTAAACGCCTTGGATATGCTTATAAAGGATTTGACTGATGATAAGCAATTACGAAGGAGATTCAGAAAAATATATAGAAAATATCCGTTGGAAGGGCAGTCAATGAAAATTGCAAAATTTAAGTACCTTATAGCTAATAGCTCCCTGTGACCTGTCCTATCCCCACAAGCTAATCCCGATATAAAGAATCTACGCCTTAATATTATCCACTGGTGAAGCCAGTACATGCCTCTTAAACACATCCTCAAATCCTAATGCTTGTGTATATCTTCTGGTCATCTCTAATGTTGAATGCCATAATGCTATCTGTAACTCAAACGGATTAGCTCCATTCCTCAGGAAGCTGATAGCAAAGCTATGCCTCAATTTATGCGGTGATAACCTAAAGTGTCCAGTCTCAGGGGTTCACTCCACTATTGTTACCACAGTAGTATTTTAGCTTAGAATTGATGTTGGGATAATATCTTGATATTATAAAATATATTATTTTATAGTGATACAGCAATGAAGCATATATAAAAGAGCCTACAACTAACTAGTGGGTCAGTGCGGAATAATGGTGGAGAGGTAGTTCGAGATGTTAGAAGTGTTTTTCTTTATCCTCGGAATCGTGAACAGCGTCTTTCTGATTTTCGTCTTCATGATTCGGAAGAATAGACTAGCACTCCTGCAACGAGTTGGATGGTTGTATTTGCTGTTGGCGATTCCTGCTGTTTATGGCATCATCTTGGTCATACAAGAACAGAAAACAGTACGATACAGCATCTTTTTGGGGATCTTCCTAGTTTTTTTACTAATAGAATGGCTATTTGATTACGTTTTAAAAATCAATTTCCGTGAGAATTGGAGAAAAAACTGGAAGTGGATAGTGCCCTATTTGGGTCTCTATTATGCAATGAACTATGGATTTATGGTGATGCCTTGGAAAACTTCTTTAGTGTGGGGACTCATCATGCTTGGCCTTTTTATTATCCAGATAATTGCAAACCTATGGAGTCACCCTAAAATGAATGTATGAAGCATTACTTTAAGTAGAATATTGGTGAAATTGATAGTAGATCCTGGTACCCATAGATAGAATCCCGGATATGATTTGCTGAGCGGAATTTCCCTTTACTTAATCCTTCCTTTTTTAAACACTGATATCCTACCTAACCAACCTATCCACCGGAGAAGCCAATACATGTCTCTTAAACACATCCTCAAATCCTAACGCTTGCGTATATCTCCTTGTCATCTCTAATGTTGAATGTCTCAAAGCTATCTGCAACTCAAATGGATTAGCTCCATTTCTCAGGAAGCTAATAGCAAAGCTATGTCTTAACTTATGTGGTGATAACCTAAAGTGTCCAGTCTCAGGGGTTCACTCCAAATTTGAACTAGTCGAAAGGTTGTCTGGAGTTAGGTTAGCGGTAAGAAAGACTCTGGTGGAGCTGGAGGGATTCGGACCCTCTACCTTTTGACTGCCAGTCAAACGCTCTCCCAATTGAGCTACAGCCCCGCTAGCTTGAACAATATAACAAAAGATAAAGGTAAACTCAAATTAGAAACTCAGGCCCAGCCACTGCAATACAGACCGCAATCCAAAATAGCCTACATAAGCCAGAATAAGATTTTTCATCGTCCTTCCTGCCCAAGTCAGAAGGAAAAATCTGGTTAGCCCAAAACGAAGCATACCCATAAAAACAGCAAAGGGGTAATAAATAGGATTTAAGATAGATGCCATAAAAAAAACTGCCTTAGAGCCATGGCGCTGCAAAATATTGCTGAACCGCGTATAAAGGCTGTTACTGCAATTCCGCTCTAACCCCCTACCTCCATAACCAGTAAAATAAGCGCCAACAGCCCCCACAGCTTCACCAATCCCAGCTACGGCGCCAACTATGGCAGGATTTAATACGCCACCTAAGGTAAACGTGAACATCATGCCCAAGCCAGGCATAACCAAAGTCCCACTGGCAAAAACGTTGACAATGAAACACCCAAAATAACCCCAACTCTCAATCTGCCCCAGATAACCTCGATGGCGAATAATAACGATACAGAGAATTATAGTAATTGTGGTGGAAATTCCACCTATCAAAGCTTCCCGCTTAGTTAGCCACTTTTTCACAAGCCTCTATTATACAGGAAAAAATGCATACAAAATCAACCCTAGTCTCTTTCAACACAAGGCTGTTTTTGCCATCCTAAGTTGAAACCTAGAACAGCGTAAAGAGACAAACGAAGCATTTAGAAGTTTTCACAGCCCCCACACTAAATAACATAAAGCTCTTCGCTTTGTTCATGGCGGCTATATGGCTAATGGCCTAATCTACGCTTTCTACTTAGCAGCCTTCTTTGCAGTAAAATTCAAGTTGTCTTTCTGTAGATCAATAACCATAACATCCCCTTCTTTGCACTCACCCTGTAATATCATGGTCGATAAAGGATTTTCCACATACCTCTGAATAGCGCGCCGTAGGGGGCGAGCCCCATATACTGGGTCATAGCCTCTTTTGACCAGCCAGGCTTTAGCTTCATCATTAACTTCAAGTTTAATATTCCGTTCAGCCAATCTCCTTTCCACTTCGCGAATGAGCAAGTCAATAATGCTCTTTAAATGTTCTTCGGTTAACGGATGAAATATGATGACATCGTCTATTCTGTTAAGCAACTCAGGGCGAAAAGTCTGCTTCAAGGCACTTTCTATAATTTGTCTCATCTTTTGTTCATCAGTTTCATTCTCATGGCCAAATCCAATAGTTTGGCGCTGAAACTCCTCAGTGCCTAAATTACTGGTCATAATTACTACAGTGTTCTTGAAGTCCACAGTCCTGCCATGCCCATCCGTAAGCCTACCATCCTCCAGTAACTGCAATAGTATGTTAAATACATCAGGATGCGCTTTCTCTACTTCATCCAAAAGAATAACCCTATAAGGACGACGTCTCACTGCCTCTGTTAACTGACCGCCTTCATCATACCCTACATAGCCAGGCGGCGCACCAACAAGCCTTGATACAGTGTGTTTTTCCATATATTCCGACATGTCTAACCTCACCATAGCATCTTCATCATCAAAGAGAAATTGTGCCAACGCTCGAGCTAGCTCTGTTTTCCCCACCCCTGTAGGGCCAAGGAAAATAAAACTTCCGATAGGACGTTTGGGATCTTTAAGACCAGCTCGACCACGCCGAATAGCCTCAGAGACAGTCGTTACTGCCTCACTCTGATTTACTATCCTTTCATGGACTCTTTCCTCCATGTGAACTAATTTATCCGTTTCAGCTTCAAGCATTCGAGATGTAGGAATCCCTGTCCACTGAGAAACCAATTGAGCTACATCCTCATCATCCACTACGGTATCAATTTTCTTTTCTTGCTGCCATTGGAGTTTGGCATTATTATATTCCTGCTCCAACCTTAATATCTTTGCTTTTAGCTCAGCTGCCTTCTGATAATCCTGTCGTTGTGAAGCAGCATCTTCCTCATCACGCAGATGTTTTATTTCCCTGTCCAGCTCCTTAACTCCTTCTGGAGCGCTTTCCATATCAATGCGCAGTTTGCTGGCGGCCTCATCAATAAGGTCCACTGCTTTATCAGGCAAGAATCTGTCCGAAATATATCGTTGCGACAGCTTGGCAGCAGCTACCAGAGCAGAATCAGAAATCTTTATCTTGTGATGAGCTTCATATCTAGGGCGAAGTCCCCTGAGCATCTCTACCGTTGTATCCACGCTAGGTTCGCCAATGAAAACAGGCTGGAACCTTCTAGCCAGTGCTGCATCCTTTTCAATATGCTTCCGATATTCGTCAAGTGTAGTAGCTCCAATACATTGGAGTTCACCTCTGGCCAGTGCTGGCTTTAGCATATTACTGGCATCAATCGCACCTTCAGCAGCCCCTGCCCCCACTACAGTATGAAGCTCATCAATAAACAAGATAACTTCTCCATTCGCCTGGCGAACTTCATCCAAGACCGCTTTTAATCTCTCTTCAAATTCCCCTCGAAACTTGCTCCCCGCCACAAGCGCTCCCATATCCAGTGCAATTACCTTTTTTCCTTTAAGAGAATCCGGAGCATCTTCAGATGCAATCTTCTCAGCCAAACCCTCAGCGATAGCCGTCTTGCCCACTCCTGCATCACCAATAAGCACAGGGTTATTTTTAGTGCGCCGCGAGAGTATCTGTATTACACGTTTAACTTCTCTCTCCCTGCCAATCACAGGGTCAAGTTTACCTTCACTAGCTAAAACGGTAAGGTCATGGCCATATTTTTCCAAAGAGCGATATTTACTTTCTGCATGTTGGTCAGTAACTCGGTGAGCACCACGGATTTTACGCAAGGCTTGATAAATTCTTTCTTGATTAACACCAAATTCGGTTAAAATTGCGGCAGCTTCGCCTCTAGTCTCACCCGCAATAGCAATCAATAGATGCTCAGTGCTAACAAATTCGTCCTTTAGTCTGTCAGCCTCCTGACGAGCATTCCGCATAAGGCGCGGAATTCGTGGAGTAGCATAAATTTGCACTTCCTCATAAGCCACCTTGGGAAAACCCTCTAATGTTGCTTCCACTCGCTTTTTTACTGATTCAACATCCACTTTCAACTCTCCCAATATATCCTGAGCCACACCCCCTTGCTGCTCCAACAAAGCTAGTAAGATATGCTCCACATCCCACTGATTGTGATGAAAGCGACGAACTAGTTCCTGCGATGCTGCTAATATTTCTTGCGCCCGTTCAGTAAATTTATCCGGTGTCATAATCTTATTCCTCCCACCATTCTATATCTGATTCCATGTTGCTTTTCATTAAGCTTTCAAGCTTAGTTTCCATTTCTTCAATTCTACATTGCATCTCTTTCATTCTTTGCATCAGGTGCAAAGCAACCTCCACCCCTGCAAAGTTAACCCCCAAATCGCACATCAGCGTCTTAACATAGCACAATCGGTCAATCTCATCCTGTGAATAAAAACGTATATTGCCTTCCGAACGATGTGGTTGTATCAATCCCAGCTTTTCATAATAACGCAAAGTGTGGGTTTCTATGCCTACCATCTTGGCAGCAACACTTATGACATACTTTGGTTCCCAACTTGAAGTCATCACGTCACCTCGCTTCACCAGATTTAGAAGATTGTAATTGTCTAAAAAGTTGCTTCTCCAATTCAGTTAAATGTGTCGGCAGAACAACTTTAACTTTAGCGAACATATCGCCATAGCCCGAATCGTTCATGCGAGGCATACCTTTTTTCATTAAACGAAAGGTCTTACCATTCTGAGTTTCCGTCGGTATTCTAAGAATTAGTTTACTGCCCAAGCCAGCCACCTGCACTTCACCACCAAGCATAGCAGTGACCAATGGCACCTCCAGCTCAACATAAAGATCATCTTCTCTACGTTCAAAAATATGATGTGGCAGAACCTTCACTACAAAATAGAGATCACCTTTAGCTCCATTGCCATAACCAGTTTTGCCCTGACCAGCCATACGAATTCTCGAGCCATCTTTAACCCCCGGTGGTATTTTAGCTTCAAGACGCTTCACATCTACCACCTCGCCTGAGCCATTGCAAATAGTGCACATGCGATTGCCGATTTTACCTGTACCACCACATGCAGCACAAAGCTTCCCTCCCCTGAGTTGAACAGTGCGTTTACATCCATGATAAGCCTCTTCTAAAGTTACATCAACAGAATGTTCTATATCCAGATCACGGTGGGGGTAATGTCCACCACCAGATTTTGAGCTAACATTGCTGAATAGATCACCAAAAATACCACTTAAATCACCGAATTCAAAGGCAGTTCTTGCTTTGCTAGTGCTCTGCCTAGTTCTCGTTTGTTCTGATTTAGCAAATTGCTCAGCATACTGCCACTGATCACCAAAACGATCGTACTTCTGCCGCTTCTCAATATCAGAAAGAATTTCGTAAGCTTCGTTTATATTTTTAAACCTATCCTCAGCAGATTTATCTCCAGGGTTGAGGTCTGGATGGAATTTGCGAGCTAAGCGCCGATAAGCTTTCTTTATATCTTTCTGGGTAGCATCCCTATTGATACCTAGAGTTTGGTAATAATTTTCCTTCGTAATGCTCATATTCCTCAAGTTTCTCTATGTCCGTTTATCATAAACTTCTTGAAGATTAATGTCAAATAATATAATAAAACTTGATAAAATTATTTATCTTTCCTACAATATTAATCACCTGCTAGCAGGGTTTCCCATAAATAAAGCAAAATATTAAAGGAAAGGAGGTAAAACATGAGCATAATGCGACGTGAACCTTTGCCAGAACTGATGAGCCTGAAAGCCATAGACAAATTGTTCGAAAATAGCTCCAAAGGAAGAGTTGTTCAACAATCCAAAACACCACTATACCAAAGCACTTCTTTCCTCCATACCTATTCCAAACGTGGAAAACAGGAGCAAAAGAATAATACTAACAGGTGACGTCCCCAGCCCCATAAATCCCCCAGCAGGGTGCAAATTTCATCCCAGATGTCCAAAGTGTATGTCACAATGTTCAGACAGCGAACCCAATTTGATAGAAATCAGCAACGCACACGCCGTGGCCTGTCATTTATATGATTGAACAAAATTTCGTCTCAAATTGAATACAATCGTGGAGTATATAAGTAAACCCAGTTTGGAATCTCCACAATATAGCATCACGAGTCCAATAATTCCTGTAGAACGCTCAATACATACTGTTGAGGCACATGACTGCGAATTGTTGTCTTGCCTATGTTCTGCAACAACACCCAACGAATATCTTTCATCTTTACCTTCTTATCCAGCTTTATTGCTTCTGTTATATCCACTAAATCTAACCCGTGGAAACTAACAGCTAAGCCAAATCTCTGTAATATCGACTGTTGCCGCTCGACCATTTTCACAGATAGAAGACCCAGCTGCTGGCTAAGCTTAGCCGCTCCCATCATACCAATAGCTACCGCCTCGCCATGAAGAAATTGTCTGTATTGGCTGGCTGCCTCAAGCCCATGAGCAATAGTATGCCCATAGTTCAATATGATACGCTTACCCATTTCCTTTTCATCTTCACTTACAATTTGAGCCTTGATAGCAGCGCTACGCACAATAGCCTGGTGAACTGTAGCCAATTCCAATTCAATAAGTTTATCTACATTAGTCTCCAGAAATACGAGAAAATCCTCATCCACTATGAGACCATATTTTATGACTTCAGCCCATCCTGAGGTTAATTCGCGCTGCGGTAAACTAACAAGCGTGAGGCAATCAGCTAAGACAAAACTGGGTTGATAGAAACTACCAATGAGGTTTTTCCCTAGAGAATGATTGATGCCTACTTTACCACCAATGCTAGCATCAACCATAGCCACTAAACTGGTTGGTACCTGCACCCAGGATATACCTCGCAAAAAAGTGGCAGCCACAAACCCGGCTAAATCACCCACCATGCCGCCACCCAGGGCAATGAGAATATCTCCTCTTTCTATCTGCTTCTCCACCAGAAAGTCATAAATCTTAATGGCAGAATCAATGCTTTTATTCTCCTCGCCTGACGACACTACAAAAGAATTAACTATAAGACCAACTTCTCGTAAAACTTCCTCAACTTTATGTCCATAAATGGAAAACACTGTTTCATCGCTAATTATGACAACTCTGCCAGAGGGACCAAGCTCTTCTACTTTTTCCCCCAACTTATTCAATAAGCCACAGCCAACGAAAACAGGGTAATCTTGAGTGGCAGTTCTCACCCAACAAGCAACGTCTTTATCAGTGTCATTGTGAACAGAGCAAAGCAATTTCCACCCCTTTATCACTTCCCTGGCCACATGGCTAATGTTCAACATATCAGTATGAATCGTCCAATCCACATTAGCATAGTAAGGCTGTCTAGAGGTCTTAAGTTGTCTAATACTATCCAGGGGGTTTTCGTCAGTCAGAAGAGGGCGAACTTCAGCTCTACAGTCGTAAGTGCCATTCTGAAATAGACGCTGGTAAATTGTTTCTGGTTTGGCTTCAAGGCAAAAAATAAATCCACTCTTGGTTAGCAGTTCATAGTTGCGAAGGTTAATGATGGCGCCACCACCGATAGCCATAACCAATCGCTTTTTCTGGCAGGTCTTCTCTATTACCTGTCGCTCCAGTTCTCTAAACTTACTCTCGCCGTCTTGCTGGAAAATTTCAGAAATCGGCTTGCCAGCCAGTTTGACTATCTCAGCATCGGTATCAACAAAATCCCAATTTAACCGCTGGGCTATTTCTTTAGCCACTAAAGACTTGCCTGTGCCTGAAAAGCCCGTGAGGATAATATTAGCTGGCTGACAGTTCATTTTTACCAAGAAGGAATACGCCTCGAGTAATTATTATAGTTTGATAGAGTCTCATTTAAGTTATCTCCACCAAATTTCTCCAGACAAGCGTCGGCTAAGACGATAGCCAGCATTGCTTCGCCAATTACCCCAGCAGCGGGAAGCACACAAACATCACTACGCTCGCAGTGAGCTCCAACTACTTCACCATTACTAAGGTCTATAGATGGCAAAGGATTAGTCAGTGTAGCAATAGGTTTAACCGCAGCTCTGATTATCATTTCTTCGCCATTGCTCATGCCGCCTTCAATGCCACCAGCGCGATTAGTAACATGACGCCATGGAAGAGATTGCCCCATCACTCCATTTTCCGCAGTGGCAAAAGAAGGATTAGGCTCAATAATATCATGAGCCTGAGAGCCCTTGAGTTTGGGCAATGCGAATCCATGGCCGATTTCCACTCCTTTTACGGCATTAATGCTCATTATAGCTTGAGCAATTCTGCCATCGAGGCGACGGTCCCAGCTAACATGGCTGCCTAATCCAACAGGCACCCCAATAGCAACAAGCTCAAAAACACCTCCTAATGTATCCCCATCTGCTCTGGCTTTATCTATAGCTAGCATCATTTCTCTTCCCACCCCAACGTCAGCACAATGGACAGGTGAAGTTTCTACCTGTTCCCAATCTATGGTTTTATCACTTCCCAGGCAATGTTCACCAATAGCCAAAGTATGGCTATGAATAACAATGCCGAACTTCTGCAAAAAGCTTTTAGCTATAGCTCCGGCAGCCACCCTGGCGGCTGTTTCCCGAGCACTGGCTCTTTCCATTATGAGCCTGATATCTTTGAGGTTATACTTAGTCACTCCCGCTAAATCAGCATGCCCAGGACGAGGCTGAGTTATGGATTCAAACTCTTTTTCTACAGGCACAACGCTCATTATTTCCTGCCAGTTTTGCCAATCCAGGTTAGGAATAAAAAGAGCAATAGGGCTACCTATTGTTAGTCCACAGCGGACTCCCGAGATAATTTCCGCTTTGTCCTTTTCTATCTTCATGCGAGGGCCACGTCCATATCCTGCCTGACGACGCTCGAGTTCTTTATTTATATATTCAGCTTCCAGGGGAAGCCCAGCTACCATCCCCTCAACTATAGTCACCAATCCCTTCCCGTGGGATTCTCCAGCGGTAGTAAAGCGAAATTGTCCCATTAGCATCATTCAGCCTTGTCTAAATTCCCCTTCCAAGAGAGAGGAGCAAGTGAAACAAGATATTGAGGCTCAGGGTAGGCATAGTTTAAAACCTGCAGCAGAACCATATCTTGTCCATTCAACCCCAACAATCTCATTTGTACGGCATAAGCCAGGCTATCCAGATTAATTCCCAAAAGCGATTCCAGCAAGGATTTGTTCGGAGGATTATAATACTCCACCTCGGGAGATGTAACACCGGCTAGCTCCGATGCCAAATCTATAGCTGTATCCAACCCCCCCAGTTCATCAACCAATCCTAACTCCTTTGCTTCAGCTCCAGTATAAAGCTGCCCTGTAGCTAAGTTCCTGACCTCTTCTTTGTCCAATCCCCTACCTTCAGCTACCACTTCAACAAATTGTTCATAATATACATCTACCATTCGCTGCATAATCTCTTTTTCCTCTGGCGTCAGTTCTCGGAGCCCTGAATACATATCCTTGTATTTTCCGCCTGTAAACGTCTGCATCTCAATCCCCAATTTTTCGTAAAGGCCTTTAAGGTTAGGAATCTGCGAGATAACACCAATACTACCGGTAGACGTCCCTGAAAAAGCCACGATTTTATCCGCTTTAGCTGAAATATAATAGCCTCCAGAGGCAGCCATGCTCCCCATGCTAACCACAACAGGTTTCGACTCTTTGGCTTTCTCCACCATTGCTGAAATCTCCTCACTGGGGACCACTTGCCCACCAGGGCTATCTACACGGAGAACTATTGCCTTCACCGCAGCATCTTTTTCCGCTTTATTCAGTTGCTCCCTCACTGAACCAGGAGTGATAGTTGAGCTCAAGAATGAATAGCTTCCCCCATTGGTAATAGCCCCACTCAGAGAAATCACTGCCACTTTATCCCCTGATGGCATTACTGCTACGCAGCCAGCAAGTGTCAATATTATAGCCAACAACAATATAGCTAGCGTAACAAGTATTATTTTTTTCTTTCTCATTTTTCCCCTCCAATCAGTACCTTCCTCGCCTTATCCAACATTACATCAACTGGAGCTTTCTTGCCCATCCATAGCTCGAAAGAGGCTGCTCCTTGATATACTAACATAGCCAATCCACCAAGCACATGTGCTCCTGCCTTTTGAGCTAACTGCAACAATGGTGTTGGATAAGGATTATACACCAGGTCATAAATCAGGGCACCCTTTGGTATCATTTCAATGTTCAAAGGTGATTTTCCTTCATAGCAACTATGCTTCATCCCCATAGTGGTGCAATTAACTATTAAGTGGCAATGGGCAAAAACTCCAGCCGAGGTTAGGTTTTGCCAGGGCAAAACAACAAGCTCCATTTTTAACTTTAATCCTCCTGAATCCAGTAAAGACTCCTCAAGGTAACTCCGCAAATTATCTGCCAATATTTCAGCTCGCAGCGGAGTCCGGTTAATAATAGTAAGCGAACTTACTTTCTCCCGCACCAAGGCAAAACATACCGCCCTCGCAACTCCACCTGCGCCAAGAACCACCACTCGTTTACCTTCAGGCTTAAAATGCCCTTCCTGTCGTAAGCCCTGAATAAAGCCATGAGCATCAGTGTTAAAACCTAAAAGCCTATCATCTCTCTTGACTATGGTATTGGCAGCACCAATCGAACCTGCCAGGTCATCAACTTCATCCAGTAAAGGTAAAACCGCTTCCTTGTAAGGCACAGTTACGTTAGCTCCCAGGTTTTGAGGCTCTCTTAATCCAGCTACCATAGCCTCAAGTTTTTCAGGGTTTGTTTCCCAAGTTTCGTAACGAATATCAAAGTGGTAGTAATCCAACGCCGCTTGTTGGAAATATGGAGACATGGAATGCTTGACGGGGCAACCAATGAGGCCAATAAATTTTGCCATTAACAGGCCCCTTTGTTTTGTTCAGAATGCCCGCTATCCAGAAACCCCTGCAGAATAAATGAAGCCGCTATGGCATCTCGGTGTTGATTTCTTTTTTTTCTCCTGGTACCTGCCTCAGCCATCAACCGCTCAGCAGCTACAGTGGAGAATCGTTCATCCCATAACTCTATGTCAATTTGACCAATACCACTCTGTTCTATTCGTAACGACAGCTCCTCAGTGAAGGCTTTTACTCTATTGGCCTGCTGCCCAAGACCACCATTCAATAAGCGAGGCAAGCCAACCACAATACGCTTTATTTTGTGTTGCCCAACAAGCTCAATAATATCGTCTATGGTTGCATCTTCACTTTTAGAAATCACAATTAAAGGAATAGCCGAAAGTCCATGTGGACCACTTATTGCCACTCCTGTTCTTTTATCTCCCACATCTAATCCCAAGATACGCATTTCCTGCCCCACATAACCTTTCATGAAGTTCCTCTCCTCTGGCACAAGAGGCTAGGTGAAGGTGAACTATACACCGCCCTGCTCAGGATAGCATCTTCTTTCTGACCAGCTTACTTACCAAATTCAGGGCTTCATCAAGCCTGGTTGCATCTTTGCCGCCAGCTTCAGCTGTAGTTGCCTTGCCTCCTCCTCCTCCTCCAACCACTTTTGCCACCTGCTTGACAATATCACCAGCATGGAACCCTTTAGCCACCAAGTCAGGAGTAACCATAGCCAAGAAATTAGGCTTCCCTTTGTTAATCGTAGCTAAAACCACTATCCCACTTCCAATTTTGTCCCGCAACGCATCACCCATTTCCCTGAGGACAGGCATACTCAGCAGTGGCACTTTATCAGTCAAAATTCTTATCCCGCTAACCTCCTTTGTTTGCTTGAACAAAGATTCCGCCATTCTGCGTGATAGTTCCCTTTCCAATAACAATGACCTCTTATGTTCTATTTCCAGTTCCTTGTTGAGTGTCCTTAATTTATCAGGGGTCTCTTCAATAGTACTCCCTATCTCTTCAGCCATATTGTGTAAAATGCCAAGGCGTTTCTCCAACACCAGTTCAGCAGTTCTCCCAGTCACAGCTTCAACACGCCGCAGGCCAGCGCCGACGCTACTTTCGCCAACTACAAGAAAAGAGCCAATTTCGCCCGTTGACTTGACATGTGTACCGCCACAAAGCTCCTTGCTTATCGGTAATTCACCAATTTCAACCACGCGAACTTCCTCCCCATACTTCTCTTCAAATAAAGCAGTAGCACCCTCAGCAATAGCCTGACTGTAAGAAGTAACTTCCGTCTTTACTGGCAAATTTTGGCGTATTTTTTCATTAACCCACCTTTGGATTTCCCTGAACTGCTCTTCAGTTATAGCTGCCAGCCATGAAAAATCAAACCTGAGCCTATCTGACTCCACTAAGGAACCTCTTTGAGAAATGCGGTCGCCCAGTATTTGTCTTAAAGCAGCTTGAAGAAGATGGGTAGCAGTATGGTTGCGAGCGATATCCAGGTGGCGTGGTACATTAACCTCAGCCTCTACCTTATCACCCACAGAAATCTCGCCCTCTATAACTTTCCCCCGGTGGACTATCACATCGCCAGCACTTCTAACAGTATCAGTTATGATAACTTTTGCTTTGTTACTGCTCATTTCACCACTATCCCCTGCTTGCCCTCCCATTTCACCATAGAAAGGAGTCCTGTCAAGAATTATGTCAATCTCATCTCCTTTGGCAGCAGTCTTTTTGGGCTGCCCTAGCACCCTTAACTCAAGGATTTTAGATTGACAGGTGTTTGTTTCATATCCAACAAACTGCGTGGACATAACAACTCTCGGCCCTAGCGTTGTCGCCTCTGCAGTTGCTGGTGGGGGAGCTATAACGACATCCGCTCCATATATCGCTTCTCTTGTGGCCGCCCTGGCTCTCTCTCTCTGCTTTCCCATCTCAGTTTCAAAGCTTTCCCAATCTACAGATAGGCCTCGCTCCTTAGCAATTTCAGCAGTCATATCTGGTGGAAAGCCATGGGTATCATAAAACTTGAACACCTGCTCTCCCGACAACTTCTCTCTTCCCTTTGCTAAAACTGCATCAATAGCCTCTTCCACCAAAACAAGACCTGCATTCAGAGTAGCAATCAATTTGTTTTCTTCCTCTTCTGTAACTTCGCCAATTAAGTCTCGCTTAACCAGCAATTCAGGATATACATGGCTCATATTATCAATAACAAGTTCAGCAAAACCATGAAGAAAAGGTTTACCTAAACCCAACTTCCTGCCAAAAAGTGAGGCGCGGCGCAATAGTCGTCGCAGGACATATCCTCTCCCTTCGTTAGATGGTAATACTCCATCAGCAATTAGAAATGTGATGCCGCGAGTATGTTCGGCAACAATTCTAATTGCACTATCATCTTTACCATTGGCACCATAATGTTTGCCAGTTAGTTGGCAAATCCGCTGTATCAATGGCGAAAAAAGCTCTGTTTCATAAATTGATGGTTTACCCTGTACAGCTGCTGCAATCCTCTCTAACCCCATTCCTGTATCAATATTTGGCTTGGGAAGAGAAGTGCGAGTACCATCGGGGTGCTGGTTATACTGAGTAAACACCAGGTTCCATATTTCAGAGAAGCGGTCACAATCGCAATTAGGTTTACACTCAGGTCTACCACAGCCAATTTCTTCGCCCATATCATAGTATATTTCGCTACACGGTCCGCAAGGTCCTGAATCGCCAGCCGGACCCCAGAAATTATCCTCATCACCAAAACGCAATATCCTGTCAGCAGAAACTCCAATCTGGCGCCAGCAGGTAAAAGCCTCTCCATCATCAAGGTAAATAGTTACCCAGAGCCGCTCTTTGGGTAACTTCAACTGCTCTGTGACAAATTGCCATGACCAGGAAATAGTTTCTTTCTTAAAATAATCACCCACGCTGAAGTTTCCCAGCATCTCAAAGAAAGTAAGATGCTTGCCATCACCGACTACGTCTATATCAGTAGCACGAAAACATTTCTGGCAGGAAATTAACCGCAAACTAGGAGGCTTCTCCAGTCCCAGAAAATAGGGCTTGAATTGCACCATGCCAGCACTGGTCAGCAGTAAAGTAGGGTCTCCATGAGGAATTAAAGATATCCCAGGGACAATCTTATGTCCCTTGTTCTCAAAGAACTTCAGGAAAGATTGCCTTATTTCGTCGCTAGTCACCTGCAATTACCTTTTCTAACTCCGGAGGCTATTAGCTTAGCAATCAGTTGAGTCAGAATATAAAGTATGTTAGCATAGATACTAACACGAGGCAAAGCTAGCCCGTGTAAGTAAAATAAACGAAGAATATATACATGATTAATTGGCTTGGCCCTCAGGGCATCCGTGTTCTAGCTATCATTATTGTTGCCATCACTCTATATTTCTTGCTACGCCACTTTGCTTCATTATTAATAAAAAGGCGTGTATCTCTGCAAATGAAAAAGCAGGCTAAAGGGGAGGTTCAAAAAAGGGTTACCACTCTATCTTCAGTTTCAGTTACGGCAGGCACTGCCATTATTGTTATTATTGCCATTCTTACCATACTCCCAGAGTTTGGAGTGAATATTACCGCCACTTTAGCTGGCATTGGTATTATAGGAGTAGCTGTCGGTTTTGGTGCCCAAAGTTTAATCAAGGACTTACTTGCTGGCATATTTATCTTACTGGAAGACCAATACCGAGTAGGTGATGTGGCTAAAATCGCTGGCATTGGTGGTTTAGTTGAGAAAATAGAGCTACGACGTACCGTCCTCAGAGATTTGGATGGCATAGTTCATTCCATCCCCAATGGTGAAATTAAAGTAGCCAGCAACTTTACCAAGGGATATTCCAGGGTAAACCTAAATGTCTCAGTAGCCTACGGAGAAGATCTTGACCATGTTATTGAAATCATAAATAGAGTATGTAAAGAAATGGCTGAAGACCCTAAATGGAGCGCAGATTTCGTGAACACACCTAAGGTGCTCAGAGTAGATAATTTGGGAGATTCGGGCATTGACATTAAAATTCTGGGAGATACCAAACCACTACGCCAATGGGATGTAATGGGCGAGCTACGCCTTCGAATTAAAAGGACTTTTGATAAGGAAGGAATTGAAATTCCCTGGCCTCACACCAAAGTTTACTTTGGCAATAGACCTCCCAAGATAGAAGAGACTCAGCCAATACCAGAAAAATCTACAGATACGAAGGCTAAGTCATCTTAAGCTCAAGAAATACCAAGCTCAGCCACTAAAAGCTCAAGAGCTAACTGGTCATTATATTTACCAGTTTTAATAGCCAGGTCAGTTTCCAAAAGCCTATCGTAAGCTCTTTTTATATGTTCCAAGTCATACAGTTTAGCCTGGCTGAGTGTTCTATCCACAGCAAAAGGCTTTAATCCTAACTTACCTTGAATCTGCTTCCGAGATAACTTTGAACTCAATTCCCTGATTTGCGCTATTAAACGGAATTGTCTGGTAATCATAGCTAAGATATAGGTCGCTGGAGCACCTTCTTGATAAAATCTGTGGAGTATCTTTTGAGCCATCTCAATACGCCCTTCGACAATCGCATCTGCTAGAGCAAACACATTAACTTCATGAGCATAACCTACCAATTGCCTGACATCATTTTCGTTGATGGAACATTTTGGAACATAAGTGATTAGCTTCATAATTTCATTATTCATTGCCCATAAATTTCCACCTATGAGCTCCACAAGCAAATCCACAGCCTCAGGAGTAATGCTAGTACTCTCCTCTGTTACTCGTTGTCGCACCCAATCTGCTAACTTCTTACCTCGCAGCAATGGGAAAACCTCTACCTGGGCTAGTGGCAAAAGCTTTCCCATCAGGGGGTTATTAGCACCTAGTTTGCCATCAATTAGTATGAGCACAGTAGTTAATGGCATTTGCTTAATAGATGGAGCTAAATCTTCCCATTCTCCCAGCCCACTTGTGGATTTGCTAACGGCACGTTTGCTAAGGTGCTTCTTATCTGGCTTCGGCTCAAACTTCCCCAGTAAACCATCAACTATAACCAAACGATATGAGGATAAGAAAGGAACAGCCCCACAGTTTTCTTTAAGTTCTCTCAATGCTAGCTTCTGCCCATCCAGCCTGGCGGTACTAACTGCCAGCATTTGCGGTTCGCCTAAGTCAGTTTTAATCCTGTCAACAGCCTGGTTAAGGGAGAAATCATCCTGGCCGTAAAAAATATATAACATCCCCTAGTATTCTATCACAACATAAACCCTATCTAATGAGAGGTTAAAGAATTCCGCAAGACTACTGGATTAACCACACCAGCTCTTGGCAGGAACTATATGGCACCAAATATAGCAGATTGACAACCACTGCCTTCTAAAAAGCCTGACATCAGCCGTTGTCGATTCCCCCTTTAGTTTCAAAGAATCTCAAAATTACCTCTCCACTATTCTCATTTCAGGCTCCCACCATTTCTTAAATCCAAAAATTTACCTCGCTAATTATCTTACCCTCACCCCTAATATTTCAGAGTGAAATACTATTCGCCTCAATAGATTTATCAGGCCAAACTCTAACACCTTGCGGTAGTTTATTACCTTTTCCAATCGTTACATTGTCACCTAAAACACAGTTATCCAAAATTTCAGTCTCATCGCCAACATAACAATTGGAGGCGAGTACACAATTCTTAAGCTTAGTACCCTTGCCAATTTTACAATCCCGCCATAACAGTGCCCCTTCCACTATAGCACCTTCTGCTATCTGGCATCCTGAGCCTAAGGCAACAAGCCCTTTTATTACACAATTTCTATCAACAGTGCAACCACCACCAATTAGCACCGGTCCTTCAATTCGAGCCGTGGGATGCACAAAACCTTCATTCTCAAATTCCACACCATTATTGAAATAGCGCTTGAGTAAATCATGGTTTAGCTTCAGGTATTTCTCCGGCGTGCCTATATCAATCCAATAACCCTCAAACGGATAACCATAAATAGCCTGCCCCCCTTCTATAGCCGCGGGGAAAATATCATGTTCAAAAGTGAAGAAGACTTCGGAGGGGATATAGTCTAAAATTTCTGGTTCCAGAACGTAAACACCAGCATTAATCATATTGGTAGTTACTTCCTCACATCTTGGTTTTTCCTTGAAACATTTAACCCTGCACTGGCTGTCTATCTCCACTACCCCATAGATAGTGGGGTCATCTACAGTAGTCAAGGCTATAGTCATACGAGCTTTTCTATCGCTATGCAAGTTCACCATAGCAGTCAGGTCAAGGTCAGTGAAAATATCACCGTTAAAAACGATAAACGGGCTATCCAAGAATTCTTCAGCATTTTTCACCGCTCCTGCTGACCCCAGCGGTAAATCTTCTATCAGGTAGCTTATTTCTACGCCAAACTTGCTACCATCACCAAAATAACTTTTGATTTGATCTGACTCATGGCTTAAGGTAAGAATAATATCATTGACATCATGTTTCCTGAGATAACCAATAATATACTCCAGGAAAGGGCGATTTAATACAGGCACCATTGATTTAGTTGTATTACAGCTAAGTGGGCGAAGCCTGGTTGCTTTCCCACCAGCTAAGATAATAGCTTTCATTGCTTCATTACTCTACAAGGCTCTTAAGATTTGCCTTTTTCAGAGTATATTTGCAGGAATCACAGTAGCATCTGTTCGATTTTAGAAGCCTCACCTAATATTATTTTCCCCTCGGATAGCAATATCTGACTTCCCTTTTGCTAAGCTTGAACCACGGGTGATAGCTAATAATAGCATCCCTGTCCAATTCACCATTAGTGAAATAATTGAAAATTCTCAGATAATCTGCCACTCCGTCAGGCATAAGGAAGTGTTCCCTGATATAGTTGTGAGCTTTCTCCCCTACTGATTTTGCCATATGTGGGTTTTCTAATAAGCGAATTATTTTTTTTGCCGCCTTTTTTGCCGAAGTGATAAAGAATCCAGTTTCGCCTCCTCTAACTTGGAGGGAAATTGCCCCCACTTCCCTGGTTATCACAGGTTTACCTTTCCACATTGCTTCAGCAATAACCAGGCCAAATCCCTCCTTAATAGAGGGTTGCAGTATAACTCTTGCGGCTCTTTGTAGAGCATTGACTTCTAAAGCACTAATCTGCACATCTTCAGGGAGCTTAACAACATGAATATCAGAATCCCCTTTTGCCTCGTCACAAATCTGGTTGAAAGTCATCTCCCCTTCAGGATCATCCGAAGCCATACCTCCAGCTACTACCAGTTGACAATTTATCTCCCTTTTAACCATTTTATATGCCTTGACACTAGTCTCAATACCCTTCCATGGGTCAAATCTACTTATATGAACCAGCAAAGGAACCCGAGAATCTATCCCATATTTCTCCAATACTCCAGCGATCTCATCAACACTTAGCTCTTTATTTTTCGTAGAAAGTGGGTCAATGAAGGGCGGAATTATATATTTCTGCAAAGGCCAACAACCTACTACATAATGAGCACTAGAGAAGACAACAGCATCATAAAAATCTGTCCAAAATGTGATGAATTGCCACAAGCCAGGGTTAGTTTCCAGCGTATTTTCCTCTACGTCTATATGGCTCCTCCACAACCACTTTTCGTTTTTTCCCCTTAAATAGCGCGCCAAACCAAGTGGCTGCGGATCATGTACAATCGTTATGTCTGGGCTGTAGCTTTTGTAATCCCCAGCGTAGATATCGGCATTTTCCTTCAAAGCACGATAGTACTCTCTTATCATCCGAGGATTGAGAACACCCTTCTTGCCCTGTAAAAGGTTATGGATACTTTTCGTCACACGGTAAAAGGATTCCCTGCCAGACATGACTTTCCATTCATCTTCCAACCCTAACTGGTTTAAGAATGGTACCTGGGAATAAAGCATCTCGGCTACGCCGCCGCCCATTGCCGTCGAGCTAACTTCCAATATTTTAACCCCTTTAAGTTTTGCTGCAAGTTTCTGTAGCTCCTCCATCTTCTCTTCGCCCATTATAGGGACATAATTCTCGATAGAAGGTACATCGAAAGGTTGTAGCCCTTTTCTTCGACTATATACACTACCATTCTCCAGAGGCAATTTCCCCCTAACTTCTTCCTTAACCAATTTCTTTATTTCGTTTTCCATATTAGTTATTTAGTTTGATAACTCCTCCTAGCATGTTAAGAAATTGATACACTTCGTTTGGTGACCGTAAAAAATATGGGGCTTCCGGTTCAGTGCTTTCTTCACCCACAAAAATAGAAATTCCCTTGCCCTTATTCACTACGTAAAAGCCATCATAATCAGTTACATCATCACCTAAAAATATTACTAACAGCTTGATTCCTTTAGTAAGCTTCTCGTTAAGCCTTTGTACGATAAATTCTATCGCTTTTCCTTTACCCCAATCCACTGCTGGTCTTATATCATATGCCTTCTTGCTTGGCGTAACTCTTATTTTGCCTGAGATAAGGGGTGGGTCGACAATGCGATGAAAAATTTTATCCACCTCTCCTAACTGTACTTCATCTACAAGTCGATAATGCAAGCTTAAGGTTAGCCCTTTATTATCCACTCTGGACCCTCTGATTTTAACCAAAGCCTGGCTTAGCTCTTCACATAATGAATGCAAGAAAGGCTGAGCCTTCCTGGCAACCGGGTTAACAAAACTAAAATCAGGTCCCTCTATTTCCAGGCCATGGTTTCCAACATAGGTAATATTATCGACACCTGTTCTTTCCCGTAAATCTCGCAGAGCTCTACCACTTACAACCCCTAAAGTCATACAGGGATTATCAGCCAAACGTTGCAAATATTCTTTCACCTGTGGCGATAAATTGGCCAATTCAGGTTTTCCTACGATGGGAGTTAATGTACCATCATAATCACTTAACAACAGTATATGCTCTGCCTCTCTAATTTTTGTAGCGATGGCATCCCAGCAAGAAAGAATATTTTTCATACCAATTCTGCCGATGCTGAAATTATATCTGCAGCCCATTTATAGATGTTATTTTCTTTAACTAGCCTCCTTTTTCTTCGCATCCGCTTATACCTCTCTATTCTAGGCATTACCAAAGCTTTCTCTATAGCGGCCGCGAGCTGATCAACCGTATAAGGATTTATTAACAGTGCGTCACCAAGTTCTTTAGCAGCTCCGGCAAAGCGGCTCAGCAGTAGAACGCCATCTTTATCATGCCGACTAGCAACAAATTCCTTAGCCACCAAATTCATGCCATCGTGTAAAGAGCTTACTATACATAAATTTGTCATGCTCATCAGAGCTACTATTGTAGTTGCAGGCAAAGGGCCAATCATGGTGATTATAGGCTTCCAATCTCCCATAGCATGTTTTAGATTTATCCTTTCTTCCAACACACCTATGTTTTCCGCTAACTTCCTGTAGCTCGGAATATCCATGCGGCTTGGCACTGTAGCCTGTATGAAAATCGCCTTGCCCTTATATTCTGGGTACTTCTCAAAAAAACGGTCTATAGCCATCAACCTTCGGGGAATTCCTTTAATATAATCCAACCTGTCGATACTAACCCCGATAAGTTTATCACTCAGGTTTAGTTCCCTTTTTAATCTTTCTACTTCCTCCTTCACCTCAAGCTCTTGAGCCTTCTTGGATATCTGCTCAAAATCCACACTTATAGGGAAAGGGCGCACTTCTGTTTTCCTTTCACCCATGGTAATTTCGGCTTTCTCGTAGTTAACTTTAGAGCCATCAATAACTCTATTCACTGTGGTGAGGAAGTTACGACAGTGGCGCACTGTATGAAAACCTAAGAGATCATTTCCCAAAAGGCCAATTAATATTTCTTCCCGCCAAGGGCAACTTTGGAAAGTTTTTTGTCTTGGCCAAGGAATATGCCAAAATTGAGCCACAATAGTCTCTGGACTCACCTTTTTTATTAAGCGCGGCAGCAAGGCAAAATGATAATCCTGAATAAAAACTATTGATTTCCTATTCCTTATCTCCTCCAACACACTTCCAGCAAAGATTTCATTTACTTTTTTATAAACATTCCACTGAACCTCATTGAATATAGGCTTAATATCAACAGCATGGCACAGAGGCCAAAGAGCCTGATTGGAAAAACCATTATAGTAGTCATTTACCTCCCTGTCACTTAGCCAAACCCGCTTCAAAGTGTAAGACGGCTCCCCTGGAGGCACCATGAGCTTATTTCGAGAATCTACCATATCCCTATCAGCATTACCGCTACCATGGGCTACCCAAATGCCACCTATGGCAGAGATTACTGATTCCATTGCTGTAGTCAGGCCCCCAACAGCAGTTTCGCATTTAATTTCGTTACCTTGATAGGTATGAATATAGGGTTCGCGATTAGACACACATATGAAAAGGTAATCAGACAATTTTGCTTTTGCAAATTGGTATAAACTTTCTCTTCTCCATATTTGCTTCATTGTTTACGCAGCCATCCTCATAGTCTTACAGAATGCCTATTTACTTTACCATAACCTATGGAGAATATCCAAGGCAGCCGCACAAGATTAAGGTTTAGAGATCATCCACCAAATCTAGCTTAAAGGGATCGGCAATTTTCATTTGATAGCGGGGAAATTATCGATATCCATGGTGATCAAAAAGACACACCTATGCGAATATGGAAGGGATAATGTATCATTGCACAACATCATGAAATGCCCCAATTACGTATAGTCAATCCATAAAAAGGAGGAAAAATGACGAAGATAATAAAAATCATACCTTGTCTTGATGTGAAAAATGGGCGAGTGGTTAAAGGAGTGAAATTTGAAAACCTTAAGGACGCACGAGACCCCGTAGAAGCGGCAGAAACCTACTGTCGAGAAGGCGCTGACGAGCTAGCATTCCTCGACATCACTGCCACTATTGAGAATAGAAAAACAAGATTGGAATGGGTTAAGAAGGTAGCAGAAAAAGTTACTATCCCTTTTATAGTAGGTGGTGGAGTAACGAGTATTGAAGATATAAAGACGTTGCTTGATCTTGGTGTAGACAAGGTTTCCATAAATACTGCTGCTGTTAGTAACCCTGGTTTTATAAGTAAAGCAGCCAAGAAATTCGGCCAGGACAAATTAGTAATCGCTATAGATGGGAGGAAGAACTCGGCGGAACATAAACTGCCCAGGTTGGAAGTAGTAATAAAAGGTGGAACAAAGCCCACAGGCATAGGTATTGTAGATTGGGCAATACAGGTAGAGAAATTAGGAGCAGGTGCAATTCTGCTTACCAGCAAGGACACTGACGGAACGAAGAACGGATATGACCTGGAGATGACTAAGTCTGTAGCTGAAGCAGTTGAGATACCAGTTATCGCTTCAGGTGGTGCAGGTAAACTCGAACACCTTTATGAAGCTGTGACAATCGGTAAAGCATCGGCAATTCTGGCCGCCTCGATTTTCCATTTCAGAGAAATATCAATACCCCAAGCAAAGCAATATCTGAAGGGAAAAGGTATAATGGTAAAAATATAAGAATAACATGCTACCCCACCCCAACAGCAGGTTGTTTTCCGTTTGATCTAAAGCTATAATATCCAGGATTTCTACAAAATGGAGGTAACAAAGTGCCAGAACAACTAAACCCATTCAAAATAGCACAAGCACAATTAGACAAGGCTGCGAAGAAACTAAATTTAGATTCGCAGATGCATGCTTTTCTCAGGGAGCCAATGCGCGAGTTGTCAGTATCCATACCTGTTAAGATGGATGATGGCAGCACGAAAATATTCAGAGGCTTCAGAGTTCAATATAATGATGCCAGGGGGCCAACGAAGGGGGGAATAAGATTTCACCCGAAAGAAACAATCGATACAGTTCGTGCATTATCGGCATGGATGACATGGAAATGCGCCGTAGCTGATATCCCTTATGGAGGCGCAAAGGGGGGCATTATCTGTGACACAAAACATATGTCCCAGGGTGAAATTGAAAGGCTATCCAGGGGATATATAGATCGAATAGCGAGCTTCATTGGCCCAGAAAAAGATATACCTGCACCAGACGTTTACACAAACCCACAGATCATGGCCTGGATGATGGACGAGTACAGTAAAATAAAGGGCTATAATGTTCCGGGTGTGATTACAGGAAAGCCCATTCCGCTAGGAGGTTCTCTTGGCAGAGGAGATGCCACCGCAATGGGTGTAGTCTATACTATCAGAGAAGCTGCCAAGGTTCTAGACATTAATCTCAATGGCGCCACTGTTGCCATTCAAGGATATGGCAACGCGGGGTGCAATCTTGCCAGGTTGCTTACAAATCAAGGGTGCAAAATCATTGCAGTTAGCGATTCCAGGGGCAGTATTTTACATGAAGGCGGTTTAGACTGGAAAGCAGCAAAAGAGCACAAGGATAAGACTGGCTCAGTTATTGGTTTCCCCGGAGCAAAACAACTAACAAACGAGGAAGGCTTAACCACTAAATGTGATTTCCTGGTACCTGCAGCTTTAGAAAATCAGATAACAGGGAAGAATGCTAATAGCATAAAAGCCAAAATAGTTGCCGAAGCTGCCAATGGCCCCGTGACACCAGAAGCCGATGAAATATTCTCCTCAAAGGGCATTTTTCAAATCCCAGACTTCCTTTGCAATGCTGGAGGAGTAACAGTTTCTTATTTCGAGTGGGTTCAGAATATCTATGGGTACTATTGGTCTGAAGAAGATGTGTACGAGAGACTGGATAAGAAGATGACAAAGGCATTCTACGATGTGCATGAGATGGCCAAAAAAGAAGGCGTTGATAATAGGACAGCCGCTTATATGGTCGCAGTAAACAGAGTCGCCGAAGTAGTTAAACTTCGTGGATGGATATAGCAGACACTTCCGAACAACTTAGCTTGCTCTCAATATCTTAACACCGAAGTAAGTCTCTTCTGTAGTTTTTGCGGTGGAGCACCGCTTACCTTAGCGCGAGTCAATAGATTATGACTTGCGCTAATTGTAATTGAAAAGTATCACTCACAATTACTCTAAATATTAAAGAGTATCTATGAAAAAGGATAGTCCCTGGCATAACAAAACTCTCCTCATCCTCTGTGCTGGACAACTAGTGATAGCAATAGGGTTCGGGTTTGTCAGTCCCATTTTACCTAAATTTATAGCCGGGTTGAATGTTCCCCCATCACAAATAGGAACTCTGGTGGGGCTGGCTATAAGTGCCTATGGCGTAGCCCGTGTTAGCATGGATTTACCCACCGGCAAGTTAGTTCAACGCTGGGGACGAAGGCCAGCTCTCATCCTTGGCCCGATCCTGCTATCTGTTGGTGCTCTCGGCTGTGGATTAGCTACAGAATACTGGCAATTAATAGCTTTTCGCCTTTTCCAGGGAATAGGTTCATCTATTTACAATGTGACATGCACAATTGTGATATGCGAGATCAGTACATTGTCCAACCGCGGACAATATCTGAGCCTCGACTGGGGGAGTTTTCTCATTGGCTCAAGCTTGGGGCCAATATTAGGAGGATTTGTAGGAGAGTATTTAGGCTATAGAGCTCCCTTTTTCTGTTTTTCCTCCATTGCTTTGCTAGCTGCTTTGTGGTTTTACTTTCGCATACCAGAAACCAAGGACAAACAACTTGTTGGCGTGTCCCAAATCTCAAATGTCCCACCACAGTCTAATTCATCCAAGGAAATAGCTTTCTCCTATAAGAATTTGAATTTCGTGCTTATCTGCACTATAGCACTCCTAACCATGTTTACCATGAGCGGTCGCATGGTTCTGATTCCCCTTCTTGGCTATGAGCGTCTCGGCTTGAGTGAAATCCAAGTAGGATTAGTTTTCACTTCCGTGGCTATCATGCAGTGTGCCTTTGTTTTCCCTGCCGGAAAGATATCAGATAAATCAGGAAGGAAAATCGTTATCGTGTCGGGAGGAGCAATATCTGTAGCAGCACTTATTTTGTTCACCCAGAGCTATAGTTATCAACTATGTATGCTTAGCGGAATAATACTAGGCATAGGAAGGGGGTTCGGCGGCCCAGTTATTAGTGCGTACGTTGCTGATATCGCCCCAGATGAAGCTCATGAGCACACCATAGCATTATACCGTACTATTGCTGATGTAGGCTTCCTAACAGGACCTATCCTTTTGGGTTGGCTCAAAGATATTCACGGGCTGAATTTCCCTTTCTTGCTGTGCGCGGGGCTTCTCTTAGGAGCAATAATTTTCTTCGCTATATTAGCCGATGAGACAGTTAGTCACAAGAGAAACCATAACAGCAAACAGGCTTAAAATCAATGC
>CAZDXE010000007.1:0-38505 GCA_964509565.1 uncultured Dehalococcoidales bacterium
ACTGTCCCCGAGAAGATAAGAGTGAAGGCCAAGCGAGCTATTGATAAAATGCGTGCCATATCCTGAAGGGCAAACAAGTGAATTATTATGATTATATAGTGGTGGGCAGTGGCATTGCAGGGCTTTATATTTCTTTGCTCGCTATAGAGCATGGCAGTGTTCTTATCCTGACCAAGGGCAGCATTGAGGATTGCAACACTAGATATGCCCAAGGAGGAGTTGCTGTTGCTATAGGCAAGGATGACTCTCCTGAGCTTCACTTCAAAGATACTATGGCTGCAGGGGATGGTTTAAGTGATGTTGAGACGGCGCATATCTTGACGAGCGAAGCTGCTGATTGCATTGCTGACTTAATTAAATTCAAAGTTCCTTTTGACACCTTGAATGGTGAAATTGCTTTGACCAGGGAAGCAGCTCATAGTGTGTCGCGTGTTATCCATGCTGGCGGTGATGCCACTGGTGAGCATATCGAGGTCACTTTAAGCAAGCAGGTGCGTTCTGCTCCAATTGAAGTTATGGAATACTGCTTGGTCAGTGAGATTTTAATGGATAAAGGAGAGGTAAAGGGCGTGAGGGCCCTTGATTGTCGAGCTGGTTCCGTGGAGGAGTACACCTGTCGATTTCTTATCCTGGCTACTGGTGGTGTCGGGCGGCTGTTTAAATATACCACTAATTCCGATGTAGTTACTGGGGATGGGGTAGCTTTAGCTTTTGAAGCAGGCGCCGAGATTAGAGATATGGAGTTTTTCCAGTTCCACCCTACAGTTCTTCGTTTACCAGGAGTGGCTCCTTTCCTTATCTCCGAGGCGGTAAGGGGAGAAGGTGGCATACTTAGAAACGTGGGAGGTCACCGCTTTATGCCAGATTACGCTTCTGCGGCTGAACTGGCGCCGAGGGATGTAGTGGCCCGGAGCATTGTCTATGAGATGCGGAAGACAGGTAGTGATAGGGTATTTTTAGACGTCACGCATTTACCACCGCGGTTGATTACCACCCGTTTTCCTCATATCTATCGTTTTTGCATGGAGCATGGCTTGGATATTACTAAAGAGTTCATCCCGGTGGATCCAGCGGCTCATTACCTTATGGGAGGGATAAAGGTGAATACTTGGGGGGAGACAAATATATCGGGGTTATTCGCTGCAGGCGAGACTGCTTGTACGGGAGTGCATGGAGCTAATAGGCTGGCATCGAATTCTTTGCTTGAGGCAGTTGTTTTTAGTAAGCGGGTAATACAGAGAACTACCTCAACCTACTATTCTAAAGGAGAGGAGCAGAACAAGAACCTCAAACGGGATTCCTCGCTTTCACATGTAGTAGGGCCTGCTATCGCTTGCTTCCTTCCCAGCCGTGAAGTATTATCCAACGCACCATCATTTAATCTACCCAATTTGCAGTCTCTTATGTGGAATAAGGTGGGTATCATCCGCTCGGCTGAGAATCTCAACGAAGCTGCAAATATCCTGGCTACATGGCAGCGTTCTTTATCTCGGCCTACAGATCGCTCATCCCATGAACTAAGTAATTTGGTTTTGTGCGCCAGGCTTATGACTGAGGCCGCCTTGCTTCGTGAGGAGAGCAGGGGAGCTCATTTCCGTACTGATTTTCCTCAGCCTTCGTCACAATGGCAACGTCACATCATTTTCGAAAAAAACCATGCAGCTAATTGAAGTCCAGATTAAAGAGGTTATTGACCGCGCTTTAGCTGAAGACCTCGGTTGGGGTGATGTTACTACTGAGGCTTTAATGTCAAGTGACCAGCAAGGTATCGCTTCTATTGTGGCGAAGGAACATGGCATTTTAGCTGGGATTGATGTGGTTAAGGCGGTGTTTCGCAGGGTGGATCTGGGGTTAAACATAGTTGTTTTGCTTGAAGATGGGGCTAAAGTTGACTCAGGTAGCATAATTACCAAAGTAGAAGGCAGGGTATCCAGCATTCTCAAGGCAGAGAGAGTGGCTCTGAATTTTCTGCAGAGGCTCAGTGGCATTGCCTCAGAGACAAATCGCTATGTGGAAGCGGTGAAAGGGTTGCCTGTGCGGATTATTGATACCAGAAAGACCACTCCAGGTTTAAGATTATTAGAGAAATATTCTGTTAGAGTTGGTGGTGGCGAAAATCATCGCATGAATTTGGGCGATGGCATACTTATTAAGGATAATCACCTGGCGGCGCTTCGTAGCCGTGGATTAAACCTCAAGGAGATTATAACCAGGGTTCGACAAAATACTTCGCTAAGGCTGAAAGTTGAAGTGGAAACCAGGACTGCGCAAGAAGCTCTGGAAGCTGCTGAAGCTGGGGCAGATATCGTTATGCTTGATAACATGAGCCTTGAGGATATGCGTCGAGCGGTAAAATCTATTCATGGTGCTGCTTTAATCGAAGCTTCGGGGAGAATTAGCCTGGATAAGGTTCGTAGCGTAGCTGAAACAGGGGTTGATTTTATTTCAGTAGGTGCTCTTACTCATTCAACTAGAGCTCTGGATGTCAGCTTGAAGCTTGAGTAGCTTTTCCTCTGGTGCAAGGCCATGAGCTCTGAGCAAGAAGATGTCACGGCAACATCATCAAAAATGGTTGATGAGGAGAGTTGCCCTTCAATATTGTGCAGAGCATCAATAACCAGCATGCGCTGTGGCGTTAAGCGATAATTTTTTTTCTATTAAGATTCTGTGGCAGTTTATTTGAAGTGGGAAGCATAGCAAGCCGTTGGGTTTGTTGCAATAAGTTGCTAATGTAATTATTTGATTTTACTCTCTAATAACAAAGTTACCGGCCCGTCATTGTGAATTTCTACCATCATGTGCTCCTGGAAAACCCCTGTCTCAACCCTGAGACTGGTGGAGCGAACTTGGTCCACAAAAGAATTATACAATGCCTTAGCTTTATCTGGAGGAGATGCTTCAGTGAAGCTCGGGCGCCTTCCTTTCCGTGAATTAGCTAGAAGGGTGAACTGGCTTATTATCAAAATTTCCCCTTTTATTTCCAATACAGAAAGGGCAAACTCAGTTGCCTCGTTGGCGAAAATACGTAAATTAACAATTTTGTTTGCCAAGTAATGAGCATCACTTTCCGAATCTTCCTTGGCAATACCAATGAAAACTACTAATCCTGGCCCAATGCTACCTGTTATGTGCTTACCAACACTTACTGAAGCATTGGTAACCCGTTGAATTAGAGCTTTCATTTTTGCATTCCCTATTTGATAGTGATAGAATGGAAACTAAAGGGCATTATAGCTGGAAGAGTGGGTTTTTGCCCACTCTTTTAGTAGATTTATAATTGTAGATTTGAGAAGAGATGAAGACAGAGTTTATGACTGCTATCACCCAACTCTCGGCGGAGAGGAACTTACCCCAAGGGGTAATTTTAGAAGCTTTGGAATCAGCGCTTGCCTTAGTTTATAAAAAAGATGCCCTGACACATGATGAGGATCTCTCAGTCAAAATTGATCCTAATACTGCTGATATCAAGATTTATGTCAGGAAGCTTGTTGTTGATATAGTGACCAACCCGTATCGGGAAATCTCATTGGGTGATGCTCAGAAATTACAGCGTGATGGCGCTCAAATTGGCGAGTTGTTGGAGATAGAGACTACACTAAAAAATGCTGGACGAATTGCAGCTCAAACAGCGAAGCAGGTTATTTTGCAACGATTACGTGAAGCGGAGCGCCACGCAGTTTATGATCAATTTGTTGGAAAAGAAGGGGAGATTGTCACTGGGACAATTCAATCCATTCAACCTAGACGAATCTATGTTTATTTAGGCAGAGCAGAGGCAGTATTGCCTCTCGCGGAACAAGTGTCTAGCGAATATTACCGCATAGGAAAGCAGTTTAAATTCTATCTTTTGCAGATAGGGCAAGGGATTAGAGGCCCCCAGATAATAATTTCTCGTTCCCATCCAAATTTGGTACGCCGCCTTTTTGAGTTGGAAATCCCTGAAATTCATAGTGGTGTTGTGGAATTAAAAGCTATAGCTCGGGAGGCTAGACAGCGGAGCAAAGTAGCGGTGTCAACTAATCAGGAAGGGGTTGATCCTATAGGATGCTGCCTTGGGCCTCGGGGCATCAGGTTGCAAAATATTATTAATGAGCTAGGTGGTGAAAAAATAGACTTAATTCAGTGGGATGCTGATCCCAGGATATTTATCTCTAATGCCCTTAGCCCATCTCAAGTAGTGCATATTGAACTGACTGCGGCGGAAAACACGGCTACTGTGGTTGTTCCTAGCAAACAACTGTCATTGGCTATAGGCAAACAGGGGCAAAATGCCAGATTAGCAGCGAGGCTTACGGGTTGGCGGATTGACATTAAGAGCGTCTCTGCCGCCGAAGCGGAAACCGCGAAGTTAACTAAGATTGCCACTGATGAATCAGAAAAAAATGAATTGCCTGCTGATGTACCTATACCAAGCCAACCTGAACCAACACAGGCTGTCAATGAAGAAGTAGAAGATATAACTGCACTCCTGGCTCGTGATGAATTCAGGTTGGTTGTAGAAACTCCGTCCGTGAAATCTAAGGAAGAGTCGCTGATTCGGTTTGCCGAAGATATTCTACCTAACAAGGCGAAAAAAGAGGAGCCGCCCAGGAAAAAAAGTGTGAAGTCAGCAAAGGGCAAAGCAAAAACCAGAGGACATAGAAAGGGGAAAATATCATTGGAGGATGATGGACAGGAAGAATAAACATATGCCTCAACGCACCTGTGTCGCGTGTCGCCAGAAGAGGGATAAGAAGGATCTGATTCGTTTGGTGCGCACTAATGATGGAGCTGTTGAGGTGGATGCGTCTGCTAGAAAACCAGGCAGGGGAGCTTATTTATGTCCCAGGAAAAGTTGTTGGGAAACAGGGTTAGAGCGGAATCACTTGGAACGGCTCTTGCGGATAAAGCTTAGCGACGCTAACCGTCACTTTTTGGTAAGTTACAGCGATGGTTTGTCAGAGGGAGACCAGATTTGAGTGATAGGAGAATGAAACCAGTGAATAACCAGAAGGAAGCAAACCAGTCAGTTTTACCCCAAATTGAACTTACTTCATCCATGACTGTAAAACAATTAGCTGGTGCGCTAAAAGTGGAGCCTGTGAAAATTATTAAACAGCTTATGCGGAAGGGCATAATGGCTAATATTAACCAGAGTGTTGATTTCGATACTGCTGCTAAAGTGCTGGTGGATTTTGGCTATATGGCTCAAGAGAAAGTAGAGCATCAAGTCATACATTCTATTAAGAATATGGGGGACAGCCTCCAAACTCGCCCTCCTGTGGTTACTGTGATGGGGCATGTTGACCACGGGAAGACAACATTACTTGATGCTATCAGGAAGACCAATGTGATTGCTCATGAGGCAGGAGCTATTACTCAACATATTGGTGCTTACCAAACTATTGTAGGCGAACGTAAGATTACTTTTCTGGATACACCGGGACACGGAGCTTTCACCGCGATGAGAGCTCGTGGGGCACATGCAACAGACATTATCGTATTGGTGGTTGCTGCTGATGATGGTGTTATGCCTCAAACCGCAGAAGCTATAGACCATGCCAAGGCTGCTGGAGTATCTATAGTAGTGGCGGTTAATAAAATCGATAAATCTAACGCTGACCCTGAGCGCGTAAAACAGCAACTCGCCGATTTAGGTTTAGTTATTGAGGAATGGGGTGGTGATATTGTATGTGTTCCTATCTCAGCTAAGAATGGGCAGGGAATCTCGGATTTGCTGGAAAACCTGTTTCTCGTTGCCGACATATTGGAGCTAAAAGCTGACCCAGATTGTAAAGCGGAGGGCGTGGTTATTGAGGCAAAACTGGATAAAACTAGAGGCCCTTCGGCTACGCTCTTAGTTCAGAAAGGCACTCTCAAATTGGGGAATGTTGTAGCAACTGGCGATACTTGGGGTAAAATTAAAGCTATGTTCGATGATAAAGGGGAGAGGATCAGTAAAGCTGAACCATCGACTCCCGTCGAAGTCCTTGGTTTGAATAGTGTGTCGGAGGTGGGGGAAATCTTTAGTGTAGTCGCTGATGAGCATCAAGCGCGAGCTATTGTGGGCCAGCGTGAAGCTGTGAGACATCATGTGCCTTTAAGCTTGGGCACCTTTTCTACCCAAGTAAGTACAGGGGAGATAAAAGAACTCAATATAGTTTTGAAAGTAGATGTTCGTGGTAGCATCGAACCGATAAAGAATTCTATAGAGCAGTTGAGTACAGAAAAAACAAGAGCTAATGTGATACACGCTGCTAGTGGCAGCATTACGGAGAACGATGTATTTTTGGCTTCGGCTTCCGATGGTATTATTATAGGTTTTAATAGTGATCCAGCGCCAGGTGCACAACAATTAGCTGAAATGGAAGGGATAAGTATTCGGAGATATGATGTAATCTACAAATTAGAGGACGAACTAGGCAAAGCTTTAGAGGGAATGCTTGAGCCTACCTATGTCGATGTGATTGGGGGCCGTGCTGAAGTGAGAGCTATATTTTCTGATAGCAAGCGGGGCAAGGTAGTGGGAGTTTATGTTAAAGAAGGCAGGGTATGGCGAGATGCCAAAGTCAAGATATTACGGCGAGGCGAGGTGATATGCGAAGCCCGAATCTCCAGCCTGAAGCGTTTTAAACAAGATGCTACTGAAGTAGCTGCGGGCCTCGAGTGCGGTGTGGGTGTGGAAGGGAGTGCCGATTTACAGGTGGACGATGTCATTGAATTCTATACGAAAGAAAAGGCAAGCTAAGAGTATTTCTCTCGTCGTTGTTTATTCTCTAGGAGGCTTGGGTGTCCAGACGTGCTGAACGGCTAAACAAAGTTATCAAACAAGAGATCAGTGATTTGCTTGAGCGCGAAATTGACGACCCAAGGTTGAATAACCTTATTTCAGTAACGGAAGTTTCAATTTCACCTGATTTCAAGTATGCCAAGGTATTTGTTAGCGTTCTGGGAAGCGAAAAGGATAAAGCTGATATGTTAACAGGTTTCAATGCCGCTTCAGGTTTCTTGCGCAGGAAGTTATCTTCGCGTCTGAGGTTGAAGTGTGCTCCATGTATTAGCTTCTACTGCGATAATTCTATTGAGCGTGGGGCAAGAATATCTAATTTATTCGAGCAAGTTGATATCAGTGAATCCTAAACAAATTAAATTTTTCTAGGGTAAGATTTAATTTTTGACAGTAGGTTATATGATGAAGTAAAGTAAATGAGCGTTTTGCCGAAGGTGGTAGTAGTAGCCTGCCTCCTGTCATTTTTAAGAGTGCGGAATTGGCAGTTCGTGGGATGTACTCTAAATGTGAGGCTGAGCAATGTTGGCAAAACTATATGGTTATAGCTAAATGTGGTTTTTATTCAAAAAAGGAGGAGACTAAATTATGGGGATGATAAATGTAGCTATCATAGGCGTTGGCAATTGTGCCTCTTCGCTTGTTCAAGGAGTATATTATTACAAAAATGCTAAGGAAAGTGAATCTATCCCTGGTTTAATGCATGTAACGTTGGGGGACTATCATGTAAGTGATATCAACTTCGTAGCTGCGTTTGATATTGATAAAAACAAAGTAGGGAAAGACCTATCTAAAGCTATTTATGTCTCGCCTAATAATACCTTCAAGTTTTGTGATGTACCTAAAAGCGGTGTCAAAGTCGATCGTGGTATGACCCATGATGGTCTGGGCAAATATCTCTCTAAAATCATTACTAAGGCGCCAGGCCCAACAGCCGATATAGTAAACATTCTTAAGAAGACTAAAACCGATGTGGTGCTCAATTATTTGCCTGTAGGGAGTGAAGAGGCAACCAGGTGGTATATAGAGCAGGTACTGGTTGCTGGTTGTGCTCTTGTCAATTGCATACCAGTTTTTACTGCGCGTGAATCTTATTGGCAAAACCGATTTGCCGAGCGTGGATTGCCTGTTATTGGTGACGACATCAAATCTCAAGTCGGTGCTACTATTACTCATCGGGTATTAACCAGGCTTTTCCGAGATCGCGGCGTTAAATTAGAACGGACTTATCAACTGAACTTTGGGGGGAATACTGATTTCTATAATATGTTGGAGAGAGAACGTCTGGAATCCAAAAGGATTTCCAAGACAAATGCTGTTACTTCGCAGTTAGATTATGATATGGGCGCTGACAACATCCATGTTGGCCCCAGTGATTATGTCCCCTGGTTAGCCGACCGTAAGTTTTGCCATATAAGGATGGAGGGACGTACCTTTGGTGATGTCCCTCTTAACTTGGAACTGAAGATGGAGGTATGGGACAGCCCCAATTCAGCCGGTGTGGTAATCGATGCTCTAAGGTGTTGTAAATTAGCCCTGGATCGTGGTTTAAGTGGGGCCATTGTGGCACCATCGTCATACTTTATGAAATCCCCCCCAATCCAATATTCCGATGATGAGGCTCGCTTGAAAACCGAAGCATTTATTATGGGGGAGAAACAGGAAGAGCCTGTTTCGCTGCCTGTTCGTAGCTCACTGGGCTCAAAATAAATTCTGCTTTCTCCGCGATGGAGATGGTATCCCTTGGTGATGCTATTTAAACTGAGGGTGATTAAGGTGTTATCCTGCCTGATAAGGTTTAGTAGAGGCCAGTGTGATTGAGTGGTTCGAGAGATGGTAAACTTGCTGGTGACGGTAGGTTCTGGGGCGATGGCCACTTATTCTCAGAAGCTTGCTGAGAAATTGGATGTTCCTAAAGTCTATACTGATATTTATCAGAGGGTTGCCAGGAGATTCAATACTCCATGGCTCTCACGAGATGCGCTCAGAGCGATCAGCGATGGCAGTAACTTTAGGAAAATACTAAGCAAGCTGAGTGATGTAGTCCATTTGCCCAATCAACATCTAGGGCGATATGGGAATTCCCTTAGGACGCCCTATATCATAACTGTGCATGACCTCATCAGATATTTTGATCTTAAAAAATATGGGACATATATTCATCACCCTAACCACAGAGATAGATTTTATTTGAACTGCGATTACAAAGGCATCAAAAAGGCGGCGAGGGTAATATCAATATCTGAGGCTACCAAAAGAGATTTGATCCGTCACCTCGGAATACCTGATGACCGGATAAGCGTTGTCTATCCTGGTATTGATCATGTGGCTTTCAGACCCTCGTTTGGAGCGAGTAATGTTGAGTATCCGTACATCCTCTTTGTTGGTTCAGAGCACCCCAGGAAGAATCTGCTGACCTTGCTCGGGGCATTTAGCAGGCTTAAGGGACAGTCAAGTTTTAATAATCTAAAACTGGTCAAAGTGGGTAAGGCTGGGGGAAGAGAGGCAGATTTCAGAAAACAATCCATAGAAGCTATAAACTCTCTAAATTTAGATGGGGAAGTAATATTTACCGGGGTTGTTTCTGAGGCAGACTTAAGAGTGTACTACTCTAATGCTGAATGTCTTGTTTTCCCCTCTCTATATGAAGGTTTTGGGATCCCACCGCTGGAAGCGATGGCTTGTGGTTGTCCAGTGATAACTTCTGATAGCTCTTCGTTGCCAGAGGTAGTAGGGGAAGCAGCAATTAAGATTTCCTCTCGTGATGTTGAAGGATTGGCAGCGGCTCTAGAAAAAATTCTTACCAAACGACAACTTAGGGAAGAACTTATTACCAAAGGGATGAAGCAGACGGCCAAGTTCTCATGGGAACAAACAGCAGAAAAAACTCTACGGATTTATAAAGAAGTGGAGGAGAATCTTTACTGACTTCGAGTAGCATATGTAGTTGGTTCTCTTCCCTGGATAAGCTATACTTCGCTAGTACTCTCGTTAGCTGTAGGAATTGCCGAGCTGGATAATGAATAGTAGATTCAGCATATGGCCAATTTTATATAAAGAGGGGGGTGCAACAGATTAGCTGGGACGAACGAAAATGCTGAACTTGATAGAGTTTCGAGAAAAACTGGGTGCATGTATTACCAGGCCGATGGTCAGGAATTTGAGCAAGAGTGGGGTAAAGCCTACTACTCTTACCTTGACAGGTTTAGTTATAGATATTGGTGCTGCTTATGCTATTGTTGCAAATCATCTTTTTCTTGGAGGGGTTTTGATTTTAGTCGCTGGTTTATTTGACCTCCTTGATGGAGCATTGGCTCGCTTCACTGGTCAGTCCACAAAACTTGGTGCTATTCTAGATTCTACAGTTGACCGCATTTCCGAAGCGGCAATATTTTGTGGCATTTTAGCTTGGTATTTGTTGGGAGGGACTGGGGCTACTTTAGGTGTTGTAGCTATAGAGGGGGTAGTCATTCTTGCTGCCTTGGTTGGTTCTTTCCTGGTTAGCTATATAAGAGCTAGAGCGGAAGGGCTGGATTTAGAATGCCGAGTTGGTTTGTTTACCAGAGCTGAAAGGGTTATAGTATTAGCGGCAGGGTTGTTGCTAAACCAGGTTTTTGTTGCTTTATGGATTTTGGTAGTCTTTGTTTACATTACTGTAATTCAAAGACTGCTTTACTTACGGAAACAAATGAAAGTTAGAGTGCATAGGGGGTAACTAAATGTCTGTTATGGTTATTGTAGGTGGTCAATGGGGTGATGAGGGGAAAGGGAAGATAATTGATTTTCTGGCCGAGAAAGTCAAGATGGTGGTTCGTTTCTCAGGGGGCGATAATGCTGGGCATACAGTAATTAATCCTTATGGTGAATTCAAGATGCACCTTGTGCCCTCCGGTATTTTCTATTCGCAGGTGACTTGTATTATCGGCAATGGGGTGGTTGTTAACCCAGCGGTGCTTCTTAGAGAGTTAGATGAACTTCGAAGCCACGGCATAAGTGTAAACCAGCTTATTATTAGCGACCGTGCACATCTCATCATGCCTTATCATATTCTCCTTGATGAATTGGAGGAGGAGAGACGCGGTAAAGGAGCTTTGGGCACGACGCGACGGGGCATTGGCCCTGCTTTTACTGATAAGGTAGCTCGTTTGGGAATCCGTGCGGGGAGCTTATTAGACGAGAATCTGTTTTTAGAGCAGTTAAGCGCAGCCCTCGAATTTAAAAACGCTATTTTTACTAAAATATATCAGCATTCCCCTTTACTTTTGGAAGAAATCTTTAAACAGTATTGCCGCTATGGAGAGCAGTTAGCTCCATTTATTAAGGAAACTACCTCTATAATTAACCAGGCGATGGCAAGAGGGGAACCAATTCTGTTAGAAGGGGCGCAGGGGACTTTGCTTGATCTTGATTTTGGCACCTACCCTTATGTAACCTCTTCTTCTCCGTTAGCCGGTGGAGGCTCTGTTGGATCTGGCATAGGCCCCAGTGCACTTGATCGTATTATAGGTGTATTTAAAGCTTATATCAGCAGAGTTGGCAGTGGCCCTATGCCCACGGAGTTGCGGGACAAGGTTGGCGAGCTTATACGGGAAAAAGCTCATGAATACGGTTCTACTACGGGGAGACCACGACGCTGTGGTTGGTTTGATGCCGTGGCTGGTCGTTTCAGTGTTCAAGTGAATGGCTTTAGCGATATAGCCTTAACTCACCTTGATATTTACGATGACTTTCCTTCAATTAAAATATGCACGGCATATAAACTTGGCGGCAAGGTCATAGATTCTTTTCCTAGCAGTGCAGTTGTGCTGGAAGAATGTCAGCCAATCTATGAAGAATTACCTGGCTGGCAAATGCCAACAAGCGAAATGCGTGATTTTACTCAACTGCCTTTAGAAGCCCGCCGTTACATAGCCAGGCTTGAGGAACTTCTTTCTTGCCCGGTTAGTTGGATTGCTGTGGGCCCAACGAGAAAGCAATTAATAGAAGTGAAGCCTATTCTTTCTGAATAGCTTTCCCTTCCCCTAATCCTGTTATCTGCTTGCGGCAAGAGGTAAGTCGATTTCGTAATCTTTCAGTGTCGTCCGTATAAGTTCAGCCGACTTTTTGTCTGGCTCAATCAAAGGCAAGCGAAATTTGCCTGCCGGAAAACCGACGTAGTTTAGAGCATACTTAACGGGCATAGGATTAGGGATGACAAACAGAGCATTTATTAAAGGTAATAAATGGTGATGAATACTAGCTGCCTCTTGAGTTTCACCAGCAAGAAATTTTTCTATCATATTTTTTATCTGGGTTCCTACTAAATGTGAAGCAACGCTGATTACGCCGTAGCCACCCAAAGCGAGAATAAACAAAGTATCTCCGTCATTGCCGCTATAAACCAAGAAATCGTTGCTGCTACCATGTATAATCTCAGCTACCTGGCGAAGATTGCCGCTAGCTTCTTTTACGCCTACGATATTATCAATATGGCTTAGCTTGATTACAGTAGCGGAGTCAAGGTTAGCCACTGTGCGTGATGGAACATTATAGAGAATGCAGGGTAAAGTTGTGGCCTGAGCAATAGCATTAAAATGCTCAAATAAACCTTGTTGTGTTGGTCGATTATAATAAGGAACTACCAGGAGGCAAGCGTCAACTCCAATCTTCTCAGCCTCTTTGGTCAACTCCTGTGTTTCCTTAGTGTTGTAACTACCGGTGCCGGCTATTAGTACTCCGCGGTTAGCTATCGCTGATTTTACCTCGCTGAAAAGGCACAGTTTCTCCTCGTGACTTAGAGTGGGGGATTCCCCGGTTGTGCCGGAGATTATCAGACCATCACTACCGGAATCGAGCAAAGCTCGAGCTAAATTCTTAGCTTGCTGGTAATTTACCTTGCCCTCAGCGTCAAAAGGTGTAACCATGGCTGTTAATAAGCGGCCCAGTTTTCTCATTTTAGTCCCCCTGTTCCTTTGCTGGATAATGAATGTTGGTGGGGAAGCTTCCGGTCTCTTGGTGATATACATCCCATTTTTATTCCCTCCTCAGCAATTTGAACAGCATTTAACGCTGTTCCTTTACGTAGATTGTCAGCTACCACCCACATGACTAGGCCGTTGAGGTGAGATATGTCCTTTCGAATTCTGCCTACAAATACGTGATTTGAGCCGCTAGCTGCCCATGGTAGAGGATAGAGGCTCACGCTGGGGTCGTCAAGCACTTTAACGCTCGGGGAATGAACCAAAATTCGTCTTACCTCCTCAGGGGTGATAGGTGAACTGAATTCTACATTTATTGATTCACTATGTCCAAAATAAACAGGGACTCGGGCACAAGTTGCTGAAATAAGTATATCCTTGGCATGCATAATTTTTCGTGTTTCGTCTGCTATTTTTTGCTCTTCTTTAGTATAACCGTTGTCTAGAAAAACATCGGTTTCTGGCAGTACATTAAAGGCTATTTGGTGAGAATAGATGTGAGGGCAGACGCGACGTCCCTCTAGTATCTGTTTTGTTTGGCTTATTAGTTCTTTTAAAGCACCAGCGCCGCTGCCCGACACAGATTGATAAGTATTTATGATGATTCGTTTTATAGGGTTAATTTTATGCAGGGGATAAAGAGCTACCACCAATTGGATTGTAGAGGAATTTGGGTTGGCAATTATTCCCCTGTGCTGTTTTATATCCTCAGGATTTACCTCAGGGACCACTAAAGGAATTTTGGGGTCCATTCTAAAGGCAGTGCTAGTATCAATGACCAGCGTTTCAGCCTCAACAGCTAGAGGTGATAGATGATAACTAATATCAGTGCCAGCGGAAAAAAAAGCGATATCAATATCATAAAATGTCTCAGTCGTCATTTCCTCAATGTCTATCGTTTGGTGGTTAGAGAAGAGTTGCGCATCGGAGGAGTGTTTGGAGGTAAACAGCTGTAGCGAAGCTATAGGAAAATCCCGCTCATTAAGTACTTTAACAAGCTCTTGCCCCACTAAGCTAGTGGCGCCGATAATAGCTGTATTGAATCCTTCCACGCTCTTTTTTCTACAGTTTTAGCAATGTATCCAGTCCGTAAATCAAGCCTTTGAGCTTTGTAATCTCTTTGATTGCTAAGATGACACCCGGCATGTAAGATTCCCGGCTTATAACCTCGGCGTGCAAGCTTAAAGTCTCCCCTGGGCCGCTAAATATAACTTTTTGCCCTGCCATGAATCCTGGCAGCCTCAGGCTATGTATTGCTATGCCCTCTATTTCTCCGCCTCTGGTGTTGCTAATTATCTCTTTTTCAGTCTTGGGATAGGTGAAAGGTTTGCCATGTCCCTGTAACATAGTTTTTGCTGTAGCTATAGCAGTTCCTGAAGGGGCATCGATTTTCTTTGCGTGATGCATTTCTATAATTTCAGCGCGATCGAAAAACTTGGCAGCTATCTTTGCCAGATGCATTAAGATCACTGTTCCTAGAGAAAAATTGGGTGCTACTATGATGCCGATGTTATTGGTTTGGCATAGCTGCTCAATTTCTCTCAGGTTTTCTTCCGAAAGGCCTGTGGTGCCCACAACCATGTTAATTTTCAGCTTAGCAGCAATGCGCACAGCTGCCATGGAGGCAGTCGCGTTGGTGAAATCTACCACTACGTCGGGGTGACAGCTCGTAAGAAGGGAATGCAAGTCGGAAGAGAAGGGAATCAACTCTGAAGTCTTTAACAAAGGAAGGTATTGCTGAGCCACTTTTTCTTCTACAGCGCCAACTATATCTAATCCTAATTCAGGTTTATCAAGCACAGCTTTGATTACCTCTCGCCCCATCTTGCCTAAAGCTCCATTAATAACTACTCTTATGTGCTTCACGTGCTACTCCTTTACATGAATACAGCCTGTTTAATGTAGTAACTGTGGCGATTACATTTTATTATGCGTATTGGGGTAACGGTGATCTGGCCGTTTCTGCCAATGGCGTTCAGGGGCAGAGGAAGGTTTTCTTGTATCAGGCAGGTCAGAAGATTCATCGGACACCGTTTTGCGTGATAGGTTTATTCTGCCTAAATCATCGATCTCAATAACTTTGACCATTATCTCATCACCAACTTTAACTACATCTTCAACTTTAGATACATAATGGTCGGCGAGTTTGCTGATGTGGATTAATCCTTCCTTCCCTGGGAGAACCTCCACCATAGCGCCAAAGTTTAGCAGTCGTGTTATTTTCCCAGTATATGTATCACCCAGGCGTATATCTCGGGTTAGAGCTTCTATCATTTTGATTGCTTTTTGAGCTGCCTCTTCATTCGGGGAGCCAATGATAATTTTACCATCGTTTCTCACGTCTATGCTTGCCTTAGTCTCCTCTATAATAGATTTTATGGTTTTGCCTCCAGGCCCAATGACACTGCCAATCTTACTTGAATCAATAGTTATTTTATGCATTCTGGGAGCATAGGGGCTAAGTTCAGCACGGCTAGCGTTGATGGTTTGTGCCATCTTATCTAATATCTCAAGGCGTGCTAGGCGTGCCCGTCTTAAGGCTTCAGCTAAAATTTCAAACTCGATGCCTCTGAGTTTAATATCAAGCTGCAAAGCTGTTATTCCTTTGGTGGTGCCAACAACTTTAAAATCCATGTCGCCATAAGCATCTTCTATACCCTCGATGTCAGTTAGCATGACATATTCGCCATTATCTCCCGTAATCAACCCCATAGCTATTCCTGCTGCTGGTGCTTTGATAGGTACACCAGTATCCATCAATGAGAGGCTTGAGCTGCAAGCACTAGCCATAGATGTGCTACCGTTGGAGCTGAGTACTTCGGAAACCAGGCGAATAGTGTAAGGGAAATCTTCCTCTGATGGTAATAACGGGGTAATAGCTCGCTCTACTAGGGCACCATGTCCGATTTCTCGTCTTCCTGGAGATCCTCTTCGCCTCACTTCTCCTGCAGAAAATGGGGGGAAGTTATAATGATGCATGAAACGTTTTGTTTCTGCCAAGCCTAAACCATCCAGCAACTGTTCCTGCCTTGCCGAACCCAGGGCGGTAATACTTAATACTTGTGTTTCTCCTCGGCTAAACAGTCCTGAGCCGTGGGCACGAGGTAGGAGACCAACCTCACAACTAATAGGACGAATTTCATTGGCTTGTCGACCATCCACATGCTGTTTTGTTTGCAAAATCTTTTCCCTTATGCCTCTCTTTAATTGGGCATCAAAGGCGCGGTCGATTTCCTCTTCAGGGAAAGAGTCGGCTAACTTTTGTTTTGTTTCTTCCTTGAGCGCAACTAGGATTTGCTCCCGTTGCGATTTCTGTGCTTGCCTCAGGGCTTCGCTTAATTTGCCATCGAATAAATCGGCGATGTGATTTGAAAGTTCTGGGGTAATTTCTATATGGTTGATTTCTATTTTGGGTTTGCCACAAGCCTGTTGCAACTCTTCCTGGAGCTCAATAATTTCCTGGTTGGCTTTATGGCCAAATTCGATTGCCTCCATTATTATGTCTTCAGAAACCTCTTTGGCTCCTGCCTCAACCATTACTATGTCTTGCTTGGTGCTAGCGACAACTACATCAAGCAAGCTGTTTTCCATCTGGGGTAAAGTTGGGTTTAAAATTAAATCGTTATCTATATGGCCAACTCGTACTGCTGCTATTGGTCCGGAGAATGGAATATCAGAGATGGCTAGAGCCGAAGAAGCACCAATAAGAGCACAAATGTCTGGGTCATTTTCCTTGTCAGCTGAGAGTATTGTAGCTATAATTTGTGTTTCATGATTGAATTCCTTGGATAGAAGCGGACGCAGACATCGATCAATGAACCGGCTTGTTATAATTGTTTCTTCGCTAGGTCGCCCTTCTCTCCTGCTGAAGCTACCTGGTATTTTACCAGCAGCATATAGTTTTTCTTCATAATCTACCGTTAGAGGTATGAAATTTAGTTTCTCTGTAGGTTGATGACTGGCACAGGCAGTGACTAGAACCAATGTGTCGCCGTAGCGCACAACGGCAGCGCCATTTGCTTGCTGGGCAAGTTTTCCTGTCTCGACGGCAAGCATTCGGTCTGCTATTGATTTCTTGGAAGATTCAACCGTGCTCATTTCTTTAACCCTAACCTGTCAATGAGCGAACGATATCGCTCGGGGTCTCTTTTGAGGTAGGCTAAAAGCCGTCTTCGCTGCCCTATCATTTTAAAAAGAGCGCGGCGAGAATGCTGGTCGTGATAATGGATTTTAAGATGTTCTGTTAATTGCTTTATTTTTTCAGTGAGCAATGCCACCTGAACTTCCGTAGACCCAGTGTCACCTTCTTTGAGTCTAAATTGCGTGCTGATATCGTTTTTTATTTCTTTTTGTAACATATAATTCCTCAATCTGATACAATTGGCGAGATTATAGCATACTGAGAGAAACGCTGTAAAAACAGGTATCAAGAATATTGGGGTAAGCAATTTGGTTGACCAGAAAGTTCAGGCAGCCTATAATTCACCATGAAGATGGCTTCAATGCATGAGAGTTGTGGCGTCTTTGGGATTTATGCCCCAGGGATAAGCATAGCTCGGCTTATCTTTTTTGCTCTCTTTGCCCTCCAGCACCGTGGCCAAGAAAGTGCCGGCATTGCGGTCAGCGACGGTCATGGAATAGAAATACATGTTGGTATGGGGTTGGTTTCCCAGGTATTCACCGAAAGTGATCTTGATCAGCTTAAAGGGCATATCGGCATTGGCCATAATCGTTACTCTACTACAGGTTCGACACGGCCAAGCAATGCCCAACCTGTTATAGTGAGGTCGGGAGAATTGACTCTCGCTCTAGCACATAATGGGAATATCGTTAATGCCAAGGCACTCCGTGATGAGCTTTGCAGAAGAGGACGTCGCTTCCGTTCCTCTTCTGATTCCGAAGTTATCGCCGAGCTAATTTTAGCTTCTCCTGGCAAGAGCTGGGAGGAAAAAATAGGATATGCCATGCGCCGTCTCCATGGAGCTTATTCAGTGGTGATCATGACCGGGGACAAACTTATTGGAGTTCGTGACCCTATGGGTGTTCGTCCTCTCTGTTTAGGAACTATCGATGGCGGGTGGGTGATTGCTTCAGAGAGTTGTGCATTGGGCCATATAGGGGCACAGCTTTCCAGGGAAATTGAAGCAGGAGAAATTGTAGTTATCGACAAGGATGGTGTCAGGAGTTTCAAGAAAAAAAGTGATAAAAAAGCATTTTGCATCTTTGAATATATTTATTTTGCTCGCCCAGACAGCCTTATTCAGGGCAAATTGCTTTATCAGGCGAGGCAAGCTATGGGTGAGATGCTAGCTCGAGAGTATCCTGTTGACGCTGATTTGGTAATGGGGGTTCCTGACTCAGCTACTGCTGCTGGCATTGGTTATTCCCATGCCTCTGGCATACCGTACTGCGAAGGTTTACTTAAAAACCGCTATGTAGGGCGCACCTTTATCGAGCCTGACCAGAGGCTAAGGGAGCTCGGTGTTCAACTGAAATTTAATCCTCTTTCTCAGGTAATTGCAGGGAAACGGCTAGTGGTTGTGGATGATAGCATTGTTCGTGGAACGACTACTCCTTATGTAGTAAAATTGCTTAGGGAAGCTGGTGTAAAAGAGGTCCACCTTCGTATTTGTGCTCCTCCCATTCGTTATCCCTGCTTCTTAGGCGTAGATATGGCTACAGAGTGGGAGCTCATCGCTGCCAGGAAGACTATCTCAGAAATTAGAGATTACCTGGGCGCTGATTCGCTGGGTTACCTGAGCCTTGGAGGATTGCTTCAAGCTATTGGCTTACCTAGAGAAGCTTTCTGCCTGGCTTGCTTTACTGGAGATTACCCTATTCCAGTGCAGATGGGGATGGACAAGTTAGCACTGGAAAAATCGCCTGAAGGGGAACTCATTGGGAGTCATGAATAAGCAGAGTTATGCCTTGTCTGGCGTCAACATTGAGGTGGCGGATAGGATAAAGAAACTTATTGCTGGGCAAGCTAAATCCACTTTCAATACTGAAGCGTTGAATCTTGGCTCCTTTGGTAGTATGTTCCAACTTAGAGGATATAATGAACCTGTTTTGGTTTCTAGCGTCGATGGAGTAGGCACTAAGCTTAAGATTGCTGCACAGCTAAATAAAAATGATACCGTAGGTGGCGACATCGTCAACCACTGTGTTAACGATATTCTGTGTTGTGGCGCTAAGCCACTTTTCTTTCTCGACTATATTGCCATGGGTGCGTTTGTACCTGAGCAAATAGAAGCTGTCATTGCAGGCATAACTAAGGCTTGTAAAGAAGTTGGCTGCTCGCTCGTTGGCGGAGAAACTGCTGAAATGCCAGGCATCTATTTCCCCGGGAGCTATGACCTGGTTGGCTTTGTTGTTGGGGTGTTAGAGAAAGGTAATATCATCGACGGGAGCACTATAACTGAGGGCGACGTAGTTTTGGGTTTGCCGTCAAACGGCTTACATACCAATGGTTATTCCCTGGTGCGGAGAGTCTTTGCAGTGGAGGATAACCCCTCTTGTTTAAGTAAAGTTTACCCTGAGTTTGGGACTACTTTGGGTGAGGAATTACTTCAAGTTCATCGTTGCTATTATCACTGGCTTGAGCCAGTCTTACCACTGGTTAAAGGGTTGGCACATATTACAGGCGGTGGACTTATTGGGAATATACCTCGTATTTTACCTGAAGGTCTTGCTGCCCACCTTCATAAGAATTCCTGGGATATCCCTCCTATTTTCAAACTCATTCAGGAGAAAGGCAATGTAGAAGAGGCGGAAATGTATCGGGTGTTCAATATGGGAGTAGGTATGACAATTGTTTGCTCATCGCAGCAAGCAACTAAGTTGATTGCTGCTTTACCTCAAGCTAGAATTATTGGCGAAATAGTCAAAGCAGAAAAAAAGGGAGCAAGGGTTATTATAAATTAAGGAGGAATTATGCGTGTTATCATAAGTGTTTCAAATAAGTCAGGTGTGGCTGATTTTGCCCGAGGTCTACAAGAATTAGACGTCGAGATATTCAGTACGGGTGGGACTAAGAAATCGCTGGAAAAATCTGGCATAAAAGTTCATAGTGTTTCAGAGCTTACTGGTTTTCCTGAAATTCTTGATGGCAGGGTGAAGACTCTGCATCCTGCAGTTCATGGTGGCATTTTAGCCAGACGGGATTTGCCTGAACATCTGGCTGAGTTAGATCAAAATCACATCAAAACTATCGATATGGTAGTAGTGAATCTGTATCCTTTCATTGAGACAGTAGCTAAAAAAGGAGTTTCTCTGGATGAAGCTATAGAGAACATTGATATTGGTGGACCAACCATGATTCGCTCGGCAGCCAAAAATTTCTCCTCCGTCCTGGTGGTAGTTGACCCACAAGATTACGATGTGATTTTACAGAAGCTGGGTCAGGGCAATGTGGATTTGGAAGAAAGAAAAAGATTGGCTCAGAAAGCTTTCCAGCATGTAGCTATATATGATACAGCTATTTCTCAATACTTAAGAGAAGGAAATTTTCCTGAAGAAATGACTATAGCCCTTAGGAAAGCTCGTGATCTTCACTATGGTGAGAATCCTCATCAGAAAGCTGCTTTTTACATTGAGCAAAATGTGAAGCAACCACAAGGTGATTTAGCTTCGCTCAGGCAACTCAGTGGCCCTGAAATATCTTTCAACAACTTGCTTGATTTTGATGCCGCTTTAAGTGTACTCAGCAGTTTCACCGATTCCCCCGCTCCTACAATCGCTATATTCAAGCACACCAATTCTTGCGGGCTTGCTACTCACACTAGCTTAGTTGAGGCTTATCGAAGAGCTTTATCTGGAGACCCTGTAGCTGCTTTTGGTGGTATAGTTGCCAGCAATCAGGCCATTGACTTAGCCACAGCCCAGGAAATAGATAAGCACCACTATGATGCTATCATTGCTTCTGGTTATGAAAAGGATGCGCTGGAGTTACTGAAGTGTAAAAAGAACCTGCGTATTGTTGAAGTGCCTCTCCATCGTCATTCCGAACATAGCGAAGAATCTCGCCTCGACTTTCGCTATGTCCAGGGCGGTTTTCTAACTCAAACTCTAGATTTCTTCACTGCCTCGGAGCTTCAGCCTCGCGTAGTGACCAATCGTCAACCTACAGAGCAAGAGTTGTCAGATTTGCTCTTTGCCTGGAAAGCAGTCAAAAACGTAAAATCAAATGCTATAGTTGTTGCTAAGGATAGAACATTGCTAGGCATGGGCGCTGGGCAGCCGTCCCGTGTAGTAAGCGTTGAACTGGCTCTGAAAAAAGCTGGTGAGCAAGTAAAGGGTAGCGTATTGGCCTCAGATGCCTTCTTCCCCTTTACTGATGGCCCTGAGTTGGCAATTAGTCATGGCGTCACTGCCATTATCCAGCCCGGTGGCTCGGTAAAAGACAAAGAAGTAATTGATGTCGCTAATAAACATAATATAGCTATGGTATTTACTGCCACTCGTCACTTCAGGCACTGAGTTTAGACAGAACATTGACAACGAAATCGACGCTGGCGATAAGCGGAAGAGACATTGGTGGTGTATGCTTTTACCCGCTGTCTTCGTCGCTCTTTGAGAGTAAAGCTTACGGTATATTGGTGGGAAAATTATGGCTAAAGCGGTATTGGTGATAGACATGGTTCGTGGCTTTCTGGAGGGAGGCCACCCTCTTTATTGTGGAGACAAAACGCGTTCTATTATCCCTAATACCCAAAAACTTTTAGAACGAGAAATGGGACAAGGGGCAAAGCTCTTCTATTTATGTGATAATCATGTTCCAGATGACCCTGAGTTTAACTTATTTCCTCCTCATTGCATTGAGGGTACCCCCGAAGTTGAAATTATCCCTGAGCTTTCTCAATATCCGGGTGAGGTAATTCCTAAAAGGCACTTCAGCGGCTTCCATGGCACTCCCTTAGAGGAAAAATTGAGGAAGCTTGAGCCCGGAGGCTTAATTATCTGCGGTGTGTGCACTGACATTTGCATCTTGCATACCGTAGCTGATGCCAGGGATCGAGGCTACCAAGTTGAGGTGCCTGTAGATTGTGTTGCTTCTTTTGATGAGAGAGCACACTTCTTTGCGCTGGAACATATGGAAAAGGTACTTGGAGTCAAGCTAACTAGACCTGAAGCCAAATTGTCCCAATTAAGATTTGAGATCCCCGATTCCTGGCTAAATGGAGAAACTGCAGATATTTATTTCCCACGCGCTGTGGAAATACTTAATAAGGAGGGCATTAACCCTGTAGCCACTATGGAGGTATTCCCTAGACGAGATGGTGTTCTCTGTGGTATAGAAGAGGTTAAGGCTTTGCTAAAGAAGGTGCTTCCTGAATGTGATAGCGAGGTTTGGGCACTGGCGGAAGGCGACTCTTTTGCCAAAAAGGAAGTAGTCCTGCGTATAAAGGCCCCTTACCAGAGCTATGGAACTTATGAAACTGCTTACCTGGGTATTCTCGCCCATTGTAGTGGCTGGACTACTGCTGCCAGGGAGTGTGTTAATGCTGCTCTGGGCATTCCCGTTATTAGTTTTGGCGCTCGCCATGTACACCCTTCGGTAGTTGGTGTTATGGAATATTCCGCTATAGTTGGTGGTTGTGCTGGCTGTGCTAGCACCGTTGGCGCTAAGCTTGCCGGACTTAAGCCTATCGGCACCATACCTCATGCTCTCATCATTATCATGGATAGTACCACCAAAGCTACTCTTACTTTTGATAAGCATATGCCTCCTGAGGTGCCACGTATTGCATTGGTGGATACTTTCGAAGATGAAGTTAGAGAGAGCGTAACTGTGGCTAAGGCAATGCAGGGAAAGTTACAGGGTGTAAGATTAGATACTCCTTCAGAAAGAGGCAGAGTCACCGCCGATTTAGTTAAAGAAGTGAGAGCCTGGTTAGACCTTGAGGGATTCAGGGAGGTGAAGATTGTTGTCAGTGGTGGACTTAACCCGGAGCGGATAAGGTATTTCCTTAATGAAGGAGCGCCTATTGACACCTTCGCTGTGGGCAGCTATATAAGCGATGCGAGGCCTGTTGATTTCACTGCTGATATTCATGAAGTAGAAGGCAAACCCGTCGCTAAAAGAGGAAGAATGCCTGGCATAACTCCTAATCCTAGATTGAAGAGAGTAATGTAAAAAGCTGAACGCTCGAGAGATTCTTAAGAATATCAATTTTGTTTTAGAGCGGGGGGATATCTTTGGCTATCTTAGCCCTAATGGGGCGGGCAAAACCACCACTATCAGAGTTATTCTGGGATTGTTTAAGTCCAATTCGGGCAGGGCTTATATTTTGGACAAGGATGTTGGTGATGATAGTACTAGGTTTAGCACTTCATACTGTTTAGGCTGATTCAGAAAAAGCCCATTAATTTTGATTGTGAACCTGAGGCAGCTATTTGTTCTCGGTCCAGAAGCGGAGTGCTGCATCTAGTGGTTTCGGAGAGCACACAAATGAGGAATGTCATTACCCTTAAAGACATGACGATGAAATTGACCTGCAATTATAAACTAGGCTAATATAGGCAGTAGTAGAATGGCTGATTTTGTTATAGTATTTTATGTGTCCCGTATTGGGATTGATAGGTTAGTCAAAGATGTTCTGATGCAGGAGTTAAGTGTGTATTGCCCTTTAGGGGCGTGTTTTTACTACCGCTATAAATCTGAGTGTGGTGAAACATGAACTGGCTGGACATTGTTGTCATAGTAATTATTCTCCTGTTTGGCATGGCAGGTTTGTGGAAAGGAGCTATCAGAGCCGCATTTAGTATTGCTGGGTTAATAGGTGGTATAGCTTTGGCTGGGCGTCATTATCAAACGCTTGCCAGTATGCTTTTTCCCAGTGAAGCTATCTGGCCAGGGATAGCTGCTTACGTTATCATTCTGGTGGCCACTCTGCTTGTAGCCAGTGTAGTAGGCTGGTTTGTAGCGCGGCTGATTCATGTCACGATGCTTGGTTGGGTGGATAGAGTTGTTGGTTTCGTCTTCGGGGTTGGTGTGGGAGGAATGCTATGCGCCGCTGTCCTTGCCATCGTAAGTAAGTATCTCCCAGGAATGAATGAAATTATCTCCCATTCTGCAATGGCAAGACTTTTGATAGAGCAGATTCCTTTGCTATTAGTGCTCCTCCCCGAGGAATTCGATTGTATCAGTGGCTTCTTTTCATCTTGACTTAACCCTGTCTTGCTGAGGGAGAGGATGGTCATGTCATTTACTATTTTGAAGGCCGTCGAGTATTTTTTTGAGGTCGCTTTTCGTTTTGAGCCCAACGATTTGCTGGACGGGTTGACTATCCTTAAAGACAAGCATGGTGGGGATAGCGGCGACGTTGTACTTAGTAGCTAAGGGACTATTGCCATCCACATTAACTTTGGCGAAGTTTATTTTTCCATCATACTCTTTATCTAGCTCCTCTAAGATAGGAGCAGCAGCTAAGCAAGGGGCACACCACTGGGCCCAGAAATCCACCAGAACTGGCAATTTTGATTGTAATACAGTGTTTTGGAAATCATTCTCATCTGTTATCGATTGTATCATCCTTTTACCTCCTGCAATCTAGAGCGTTATATCTAAAGCAAAAAACCTGATGGCGTTCCTTGTTGTCTGTATGGCGAGTGTGGCTTCGTCGACTTGCTTAAGTTGTGCAGTGGCTTTTAAGCTCCTTAATACATCAGCAGGGTTAGCTTTATATTTTTCTTCCCTGCCATACGTAACAGGGCTATCCGTTTCTAAAAGCAATTTATTGAGAGGTGCTTCTCTAACAGCTCTTCTATGTTCCTCATGGTATTCGGTTGCTGGTGTAGCAGAGATAAAATAACCAGAAGCAATTATATCTTTAAGAACATTAGAAAAACCAGTGAACCAGTGGAAAACAGCTTTAGTCACACCGATATCCTGAACTAGTTGTAGCGAATCTCTCCAGGCATATCTGCTATGGATTATAATTGGTTTATCATATTTCTTAGCCAGATTTAGGAGTTGCCTCAAAGTATCCTTCTGCAGTTCCTTGGGTGTGGTCTTTATTATTCTCTTATCATAGTCCAGGCCTATCTCACCAATGGCAATTGCTGTAGCGATATTCTGCTCAATGAATTGCAAATTGTCGTTGATCTGAGTAGGTCCAAGACTGGCCAGGTTACAGGGGTGCAAACCTAAAGCGGAGTAGACGCAGGCATGATACTTCTGGGAAATTTCCATTGTTTTTGCATTTGATTCATAGTCCGAGCCTACAGCTACTATGGCAAGAACGCCGCTTGCCTTAGCTTGTTTAAGTACTGGGTCAAGGTTTTCTATTTCATCCAGATGGGCATGAGTGTCAATGAGCTTATATAATCTGTTATAACCTGTGACCATCTATCTAAATTTTTTTCTCATTGAGCATGCTTTCGTGGTATTTAAGTCCTATTTGTGTGGGTTTGTAACCGTACAGGCAGTATTTATTTCCTGGTTCTTTGGTAACCAGTTTTGCTGATAGGAGAGTTCGTAGCATTGCTTCACCAAAATACCCGGATAGATGGAGATGGTGATCAGGGACTAATTTATTGGTTGTCTTGTATTCCTTGCAAATAGCGTTTAAGAGTTTTGCGGGTTCCTCCTCTAAGCTTGCGAGAAGAGCCTGCATAGTTTGTGTCTTTCTAATTTCTGCAACGAAATCCTCAAAAGTATTCATATTTGATACTCAGCGCAAGTGTCATCATAGCATGTATTAGTTGCTTTGCCTAGTTTAAGTCTCTTCCAATACAAGATGAGCCAGAGAAATGAGGGCAGCTCGTTTATGATTGGGACATGCAAGTGATCATGAACGATAGAAGTTTGCAGAAAGGATGGTGAATGCTCGCTCCAAACTGTTTAAACCTGTACTCAAGAAAATCAAGCCTGAGAATATCTTCGCAGAGAAGACATGGCTCATCGTAAGGATAGGTTTTTCCTTTCAGCTTGTATGCCTGGGCTATCTTATTTTCAGAGAACAATCTATAATGCAGACATACAATATGTTGATAAGCATATTCTCCAACTTCCAGTTACATGGTGTTGCCCTGGAACACATGGCTTCACAAATAGCGTTTTACATCGGCGTCCTGGTTGTAGTTTAAATAGTTCAATACTGCAAGAATGACCAGATGATTTCTATTTTGTCACTGCTGACAGATAAGGGATAAAGGCAATCATCTCAGCGCAGAAGAAAGCATTATTTTCACAGATATGCTTGCGCAAAGATTACTGGAATTTCAGGATAGTCACGAAAAGTAGTGTCACTGTTGATTGAGTTCAGGTATTTCAGCATACTTCGAGTAAGTGATAGAATAAAGTAGCTTATGACAGTTTCCCAAAAGCTAGTAGATGAGGCTGCGTATGCCGGGTAAAGAGGCTGAGTATTGGAGTCAGGTCGCCAGGGAATGGCCTCTTAAGGGGTATTCCAATAAGCTGCTGGCTGAACACAAGAGAAAAACCTACCTTGACCTGATAGCTAGGTGGACTGATGTAACCAGCACTACGAGGGTTTTAAAGACCGATCTTTTTGCTGAAGCCTTCGGCCAAGAGCAATTCCTGTTTGATATGGCACAAACCAACAATAACGTAGTCGCAATCGATATCTCCACAGAAATAATAGCTCTAGCAAAAAGGCAGGCCAAGCAACGCAACGTGGACGCCAGCGGATATATTTGCTGTGATGTCAGGCATCTACCTATACAGAGTAATTCCATTGACCTGATTATCTCCGACTCCACCCTGGACCACTTTCCCAGTGAGGTGGATATTATTACCGCGCTGAAGGAGCTGGCGCGGGTTCTTCAAATAGGCGGCACCCTTATTCTTACCATAGATAACAAGAGCAACCTGACTTACCCTCCCTATATATTTATTCGCCTCTGGATGCGCCTGCGGCTATCGCCATATTTCGTTGGCAGAACTCTTTCTTTTGCCAAGCTAAGGCATACCCTAGAGGAAATCGGACTTAATGTAGAAGAAAGCACAGCCATTCTCCATTATCCCCACCCTGATGGCCTGGTAAGATGGCTGGAGTGTTCCCTGCGCAGACTGAGCAAAGGCAAGCTTGATAATACTATTAGAAAAACACTAGCTTACCTTGGCCGATTGGAGGGAAGAAGGACAAAACATCTAACCGGGCGCTACTTAGCAGTGAAAGCAGTGAAGGGGGAAATGGCTTGAGCAAATTGATTAGTGTGGCCATTGATAAAGGAACAAAGCTTCAGGGATACATAGCTATAGATTCCACTGTCAATGGTCGCTGCCATGGCGGACTCAGGATGGCTCCAGATATTGCATCAGATTCGATTGCCCGGGTTGCCAGGGAACAAAAAAAACTCCCAGGAGTATTTATGTATAGTTTGATAGCCAGGCATATGCTGGCTCCAGTGCTGGATTTTTCCAGAGGAACAAAAATTATGAAGCGCCTGAAGGAACTTGAGAAAAGCCAATGGTGGTCACGAGATAAAATTCTGGAGTTACAGAATCAACGGCTAAAGCAACTGGTGCGGCATGCTTATGACAATGTGCCTTACTATCGCTGCATATTCGATGAGAGAGCCCTGAAACCAAATGACATAGAATGCAGGGAAGATCTGGCAAAATTGCCAGTATTAACCAAACAGCTCATAAGAAGCAATTTTGACGACCTGATGGCAGGAGGTTTGTCGGGGAAAGAGAGAATACAACACGCTACAAGTGGCTCCACAGGAGAACCGCTGGTGTTTTACACGGTACGCGATGATTTGAACTGGGGGTCCGCTGCGTTACAAAGAGCATATGAATGGACAGGATACGAGATAGGGGATAAATGCGTTTCCGTATGGAGGAGATATTCGTACAAGCCAATGGTGAATTTCAGGGAAGCGGCGGCGAAATTCTTCGAGCGTATTTTGTTTTTCGATGTTGAAAAGGTATCCACTGAGAATATGCCGTTTTTTGCTAAGAAATTGAAGCATTTTCAACCCGAATTCATACGGGGCTATCCTAGTTCTATTTATCTGCTGGCGCGAGTTATTGAAAGGGAAGGAAAGCCCAGGGTAAGACCAAAAGCAATTATCACTGCTGGAGAACAATTATATGATTATCAGCGAGAGCTATTCTGGAAGGTATTTGCATGTGAGACCTACAGTTGCTATGGCTCATGGGAGGTGCCCGCCATTGCCTCTGAATGCTCTGAGCATTGCGGCTACCACATAGCAGCGGAAAATGTAATTGTCGAAGCTGTAAATGATAAAGGTAAGCCTGTCCCTGTGGGGAGTGAGGGGAAAATATTGGTTACCAGTATGCACAATTATGCCATGCCCTTCATAAGATATGATATCGGTGATGTGGGGGAAATTTCCGATAAGGCTTGCTCCTGTGGCAGAGGCCTTCCATTGTTGGCGAAGCTCAGTGGCAGAACTACCGATATCATATTGACCAGGAGCAGTGGGGCCATCCCAGGCATAGCTCTGCCACGGACCTTTCTTGCCCATCTGGGCATTGACCAGTGGCAAATAGTACAGGAAAACTACCAAAAGGTGGTGGTTAAGGTTGTTCTCGAGAAGGAATGCCCACAGGAACGCATGGATGAGCTAGCCAGAGAAATTATAGCTCGATACCGGCCCATATTTGGAGAAGATATGGATATCACTGTAGAATTCGTTGACCAAATACCCCTGACGAGGGCAGGGAAAAGAAGAGTGGTGATATCAAATTTGCCACGGGGAGGCGAGTAGGACTTTGGCTCACAGCCGTGAGCCAACTATTTTGATAAAGGATTCGGGTAGAGTTCGTCGCCAGTGACAGCATCTATTTACCCTTTTGAATATGCAGTGGCAGCAACTTGCCCCGTGCGGTGGTAAAAGGTGCCATCCGCTTCACCCGAAGCGTCTTCGCCTGAGACCAGACCTCAGCCATCATTCTTTGTGTGTCCCCACCTTTCCCTAGCTCAGTAAGAATGATCTGGATAAGTTCATCCTCGTTTATTACTCCTACCTCAGGGCTAACTATCAAATTCATACTAGTATGGTCCTGCTCATCCTCCTCTTCTACCATCTGGTAGTCGGTAGAGGCGCCACCAAACTTAGCAGGCAACACTTCCTCTATAATCCTGACCAAATCAGTGCCAATGAAGGTCATTCCGGCGCTGGTCAGTTTATCAAAGCTCCTTATATCGTAGATGTGGTCAGTGAAGCCAAGCTCCTCAAACTTACATCCGCAGCTCCTGGTCTCAATCACACCATAATCACCGCTCTCCACATTGAGCAGAATTTTGGGCGCCGAGGGCAACAGTGAAGTAAAGAGAAAGGCATCAACCGAAACGGCTGCATGGGGCACGTTCCTCTTATGCTGAATTAAGGCAAGGGAGTCCTTAAGCAAGTGTACATCATCTCCACCAGATGAGTTAAAGCAGCCGATACCCACAAGACCAGCCTCCATGAAACCATATGTAGGGAAAACAGTGGCTCCCACGGACTCTAATTCCTTTCGCTTTGCTTGAGTGATGGGCTCTCCGCCTATGAGGAACTTCGTGCCAGCAATGTTAAAGCCTCTCTCCCTAGCTGCCTGGCAAATACTTACTGCGGCGCTTGGATAAGTGCCCATAACACACCCCCCAAATTCTTTGACTGCACCAGCCATCCACTGTGCTATAACAAAGGCATCATCCAGGGAGACATACTCAGGCCCGGGCCATTTCTTCCCCAATAGTCGTCCCATATAAACTATGTAATTGTTCCCCATTCTACTCTTGAGCGAAGGTTTGAAGCCTTTCTTTTCCACTGGTGAAAACCATTTCACCGGGGGTTTACCCGCCTTAGTGTATGCGAGCAAAAGCAGCGGCCCAGCCCCGAGCATTATCGGGAGCCAGAGACCAAAGGGAAGTTCAAGAAAATCATAGACATCAATCATAAGGGCCTCATAAACTGTCCAATTTGCTGCCAGGTAATCAAAATCATATATTGTCCTCGTCCCGACGCTGCGGCTGGCACCACTGCTGGTTTCAATTTGTCCTGATAGAAAGGGGTTATCAAATTCCCTTTCCTGGAACTGGAACACCTTCCCACCACGGCTGATTTCCTTCTTACCCTTAAACTCCTCGCTAGTTATATAGACTCCCTCCTCACTCAATTTGCGCAGGGTGGGCTCAATACCATCAGACTGTACCATCTGTTCAAAATCACCATACTCACATCCTGCCAGCTTAAGCAGTTTTAAATATGGGCTATTCTCATTCTCGTAGATAGCCCTCTTAACCAGGGTCAACAGGTTACTCTCTCTGTTTGCCAATCTCCGCTTGATGATTTCCTGGCTTTGCTCCAGGGTAATCCTCTCCTTAAGGAACTCCCGGAGCCCCCAGGCAAAACGCCAGTACATTATTGCTTGACTAACTAAAGACATGCTACCTCCTCAAATTTGTCATAAGCTCCAGTAGCTCTTCCTGTCATTCCAGTGGTGAGCCAAAAGCCTAATCCCCCTCATTATAGAATAGATTATATTGACCTGGGTGGACTTCCAAGCTCTAAGTTAATATGATAGCATAAGGCTCCAGCTTTGGCATGATAACCCATAAAGTGATCAATTATAACGGTAGCGAGAATTTTTGTGTTTGAACCCCTGGATGACTCCCTGAGAAAGATAGCCCGAGGTACCGGCATTGCGCTGGTTGGCGTGACCTCAGGGTTATTGTTTAATTTAGTTACTCGGATTATTGTCGCCCGATACGGCTTGCAGGCTAATTACGGTATATTCTCCCTAGCTCTGGCAATATTAACCTTCGCTACAATATTAACCGGTTTGGGTTTATACCAGGGAACTACCAGATACATTGCCTATTTTCGAGGCAAAGAGGATACTGCCAAAATCCACAGCACCATATCCACTTCTATTAAGATATCGTCCATCACCAGCATTATCTTCGCCTTTGCTATTTTCCTCACTGCCGAAACTATTGCCTCAAGAGTTTTCCACAGTGCTGAGTTAGCCCTGCCACTGAAGCTATTTGCTGCGGGAATACCCTTTCTCACCTTGATGCAGGTGCTGGTGGCTATCTTCCGTGGCTTTGATCGTATAGAATCCCAGGTAATCTTCCAGTTTTTTATGTTGAACGCCCTCTTCCTGATTATTCTGATTGCCGCTATCGCTATTCATTTACCCTTCATCGCTGCATTGTATGGCTACCTGGCAACTCTTGTTATTACCTTCATCACCTTAGCTATATACACCACCAGAAAGCTGCCTGAGCTAACTGGCTCAATGGGTACCAAAAACACCGAGCCAATTACCAAAAAGCTGCTGCTATTTTCCCTGCCACTCATGGGAGTAACTATGTTGCGCATGGTTATTACCTGGACAGATACCATTATGCTGGGCTACTTTAAGACGCCCGAAATAGTCGGGCTTTATAATGCTGCTCATCCCCTGGCACGATCTATTTCCGTGCCACTCACAGCATTAGTTCTAATCTACACCCCAATTACTACCGGCTTATATTCACGGAATTTATTGCCTGAATTGAAGAGAAACTACAAAATTTCCACCAAGTGGCTTATGTTCATAATTTTGCCTATCTTTCTGGTTATTTTCCTCTTCCCAGAGCCTGTTCTCAACCTCCTCTTTGGTGCCAGTTATATTCCAGCAGCTAACGCCCTGAGGATTCTATCTTTTGGTCTCATTATTAGCAATCTGCTGGGACCCAACGCTGCTACACTGACAGCCACAGGCCATCCTCGATTTCTGATGTGGGCTACACTCACCGCAGCTATTTTGAATATAGTTCTCAATATCTTACTCATTCCACCACTGGGCATAGTTGGCGCTGCCATTGCTTCAGCAATATCTCTTATCCTGGCAAATATCATTCGCACAGCAAAGCTTTACTTATTATACCGAGCCCAACCATTGAGCAAAAAACTGCTCAAGCCCATCATTATTTGTGTGCCACTGGCTTTTCTTATACAGGCTATCGCACAGCATTTTCTCCCCATCAGCTGGTGGATGCTGGTTATTCTATTTACTCTCTATTACGGAATATATGCCCTGGCCACACTGTTTACTAAAAGCTTTGATCAGGAAGATATAGCCGTGCTTTTAGCAATGGAAAAAAGGAGCGGTATAAACATGGCTCCTCTTAGGAAAATACTCAGGAGATTTCTGTAACTACAACTTTTTTATCCTACTCAGTTTCGCCCTTATCCTTTGCTTTTCGTAATCAGTTTTTCCTTTTGTCTTAAGATGTTTAAATTGGGCTATCTTTCTTTTCGCTTCCAACTCAAATATATTTGCTTCCTCATTCCCCACACCATGCAAATTATTTGTTTCTCCAGGGTCATTTTCTAAATCATATAGCTCCTCTCTTAGCATATGTCCTTCATCAAGGCTTTCTGTGAGGATATATTTCCAGTCCGGGGTACGATAGGCTATATTTCTCTGTCGCAACCCAAACAAGCACACATAAGTACTTATAGTTCCTGTTCCTGCATTATTTTGGCCTTCTAGCGTTGGCAGCAAGCTCTCTCCTTGAAAACTTCGGGGATTTTCAATTCCTACAAGGTCAGTAATTGTTGGCGCCAAATCAATGAGACTGACCTGATTTTTAATCACCACGCCGCCTTCTATACCGGGTCCTGCCATTATCAATGGGACATGGAGTAACTCATCATATACAGTATTATGCCCAAACCTTCCATGCTCTCCAAATTCATCGCCATGGTCAGCGGTGACAATCACCATAGTATTTTCCAGTCTATGCAGCAACCAGCCTATAATCTCATCGGTGTAACTTATCTCACCATCGTAGAGATTAATCAATATTTCAAGCTCGCTCTGCGACACTTCACCAGGTTTATTCAGCATCTTTTGCCATAGGAATTTCATCTCGCGGCGGCTTATTAGTTGGGTACAGAATTGATTTAGATATTTGGGTTCAGGCGCATATGGATTATGAACATCCATATAATGAAGCCAGAGGAAATATCTATCCCTGTGATTTTCAAGACATAATATTGCCTTATTAGTTATTTCTTTTGCATTGATAATGGGTCGAGTCAACCTATCAGGCAAAATAGATCTATATTTTCTATATATCCTGGATGTTAGGCTCCCTTTGCCAAGTGCCATGTTCATTAATCTATTGGACTCTGCCATTCTGCTTATCCAAGTTTTAAATCCTCTAGTGCCAAGCCGGCGATAATTCTCATCGAATACGTCAAAACCATGGGCATACCCATATAATTGTGATAGATATGGATTTGAATGAAAAGCTGCCGTGCGGTAGCCAACTTCTCTTAATAGCATTGCCAGAGAGGTATTCCACTCCAGTAATGCTTTGCTATCTGTCCTGTTCATTGGAGGTAGCGTTGATGCTAAGATAGATGGGAAAGCCTGTGGCGTTTGTCCTCCATTTGATATCGCCTGTAGGAATTTCACCCCTCTGGCAGCAAGAGCATCTATGTTAGGACTGGTATTCCTATGATAACCATAGCACCCAAGATGGTCATAGCGCAGGCTATCAATTGTTATCAGGATAATATTTGGTGAATTTCTTCTTACCTGCTTCTTCATATCTTACCTGAGCCTTTCAATCTGCCTATTTTTTCTTTCACTTTTCGCTTTTCTCCTGTTGCTTTGTAAGTAATTTCCTTTCTTGCTGGCTCAGAATCTGGCTTGAACATCTCAGTGAGCACTCTGCCATCTATATCATCAGGAATTGGTAGTCCAAACATATGTAAGATCGTAGGTGTTATATCATATATCTTCAGATTAGCCAGTTTATCCCCATCCTGTTTAATATCTGGACCACATGCGAAAAAGATACCTTCTTTTCTATGCCATCCCGATAAAGTCTGTGGAGCAGCTAATCCAATCCACTCTGCTTCCCCATTTATCCTGGCATAATGGGTGTAAGGTGGCATCAGGATTGTTATATCTGGTGCCGAATCAGTATAATCTCCATGATATATCTGTTCCTTTTTGAAAAGCTCGGGGGATAGCGGCTCGCCTGTCCGCGGGTCAGCCAATTTTGCCAGCCTCCCAATAATACTATCTCTCACGTTGTCATAATCCTTGGCTTCAACGATGCCCTCAGGCTCTCTATTCTTCAAGTTTATATATACCCCCGTGCCAACAACGCCGTAAGCCTTTGTTTGCGGCCAGTCTATACTTTTATACAGTTCAGCCATATCAGATTTCTCTGCAGTTCGGGAAGATAATTTCTTAAGAAGCCATCCCGGCAATATATTGATGACAAACCGTATCAAGCTCTGGCTAAGGTGGTCTAGTAAGAATCTTCCCAGTCTATATAAACATCTGTTCACCCAGTATTGTTGAGGCTTGCCTTTAAATTTCAAGAATCCGTTATTCTCCAGCCATTTATTTATCAGGAAGCCACCATATCGGCCACCAAAGCCGTGGTCAGAGGTTAACAATATATTCGTTCCATCCGGCAACTCAGTAACCAGTTCGCCGATTGCCCTGTCTATTTTTTGATAGAATTTCTTAACTACATTCTGGTACTTATTAGGCATATGGTGAGGGTGATTCTCATCCATGTGCCGCCAGAAGAAATGCTGGACCTGGTCAAGAACCGTGAATACACAAACAAACAAATCCCAGGAAAAGTTACCCATAAGATACTTCGCTGCCCTTAGACGCATATCGAGCATTACCTCCATTCGCCTAATGTATGTATCTTCTTTACCTGGAGGAGGGTAGGCTACTGTGTTAAATGTTTTATATCCACCCACCACATCATCCAGCTCTTGTTTCAGGCCCGGCGGGTAGGTAGCGGCCAACCTAAGATTTATTGGCATGCCCACGGCGCCGGCAACCATAAACGTATTTATCCTGTGTGGTGGGAAGGTCACAGGGATATTGAGTAGGCCCACTTCCTTGCCATAATCATTTAGTATTTTCCACAACGATGAGGAGTGATAATCTGCTGAGCTGTGAATTCTAAAATAATTACCTTGGCGTGGTGAAAAATCGCTAAAATAATACATACCCAATTTGCCCGGGTTTTTGCCGGTGAACATACACGGCCAGGCTGGACATGTCACTGGCGGTATAGTAGATTCCAGTTCGCCATATACACCATTTTTCATAAATCTCTTAAAGTTAGGCAGCTCATCCTGCCACTGTTCTATTAGTTTCAGCGAGCCACCGTCTATGCCAAAGATAACAACTTTATTCATAAGTCCTTCTCTTATCACAAGCCAGCTTAGCTACCCTTATATCCACATTGTGGCTTTAGGAGCTCTGTATAGCAAGGCTTACAGCTTACGAGCTATATTATATATGACGCGAATGTATATTGGGGAAGAACAAACATTACTGTGAGGTTGTTTGTTAGCCTCTGAAACCAGCTTACCGGCCACGGTTCGATAGTATAATATTTCTCTCGGCCTATATAATACTTAATTGCCACAAAAATGCCCTTGTTGACCATGGCATGGCGATTTGAACAAGCCCCAATCAACCATCTCGCTCTCATCTATTAACTGTCCATGATTAAATTCATAACATCAGAATGCCATTTTGCCTAAGGTCTTCCAACTGTTATCAGGATAATATTTGGTGAATTTCTTCTTACCTGCTTCTTCATATCTTACCTGAGCCTTTCAATCTGCCTATTTTTTCTTTCACCTTTCGCTTTTCTCCTGTTGCTTTGTAAGTAACTCCCCTTCTTGCTGGGTCAGAATCTGGCTTGAATATCTCAGCAAGCACCCTACCGTCTATATCATCAGGAATTGGTAACCCAAACATGTGTAAGATCGTAGGAGTTATATCCAAAATATCTAGTTTATATTTGAGAAGTCCCGCATGTTTAATGCTTGGCCCATTAGCAATAAATAAGCCATCTCTTTTGTGCCCACAACGCCCAAAAGGTGAAAAAACTTGTCTCATAGCAATGTCTGAAATAGCATAATCTGTATTTCTAGTCGCAAATATGATATCTAGAGCCTGGTTAGTTAATGTCCCACTATAATATTCTTCCCTGGGTAGTACCTTATCAAAGACCAGTTCCCCCTCTGGATCTCTCAATCTTTGTAGTTTCTCTATGATATTCTGCCTCAAAGTCTGATATTCTTCACTTTTCTCTACAATGCCTTCTGGTTCTCTATCTTTCACATTGATTCTTATTCCCCAACATGAAGCTGAAGGACAATATGCCTTAGTTTTACCCCAGTCTATTTGCTTCTTAGGTAGCTGCTCCAACCATTGTCTTGGGATTAACCCTCTCAAAAAACCTAACTTTAATTTAATGGCTATTTGAAATATCTCTTCGGAAGTTACTCCTATCCTGCTCAGGCAACTCGCTATCCGGCTTAAGGTAGTAGCATATCTCTTCGCTCTAGCATGATCAGAAGATATTTCTTTTCTCTCCCCTCTCTTGACTCTCAGTAAGCCTTCCTTCTTAAGCCAGGAGTTCAAACAGAACCGCCACTTTATTTTCCCTATTCCATGATCCGAGACTATAAGCACATCGACTCCCGAACCAAGTTCTGCTACCAATTCCCCAACACATTTATCGACATAGCGATATAGCCGCAGGGAATGTTCACTTTTCCCAAACTGATGAAAAACTGAGTCTGTCTCCTGAAACTGCACAAATAGAAAATCCCAGTCATATTTTTGAGCCAGATAAAGCGTAGCTTTTTTTCTTGTTTCAGCAACAGCAATATAACCTTGAACTTTCTTTTCCGGCGATACCAATTTGCCCTCATAATTAGAGTATATTTGATAATTTATTTGAGCCTCTGCAAGTTCCTGCAAAATATTAGCAGGAAAGCAAGTAGGGATATCTGGCGCCATAAAGCCAGGAATCACAATTCCACGCATCTTCCTGGCTGGGTGAGTTAGCGGTACATTTATTACGATAGAGGTCTTGCCACATTCAGCAAGATACTCCCAAATGGATTTGGCTCTTATGTCGTGGGCAGAGACAATATCTCGGACATAGCTATGGTTCCTATATTTGAAAAAACTAAAGATACCATGTTTGCCTGGATTCTTGCCTGTGAACATAGATGTCCATGCCGGGGCTGTAAAAGAAGGGATAATGCTCCGAAGCTCTGAATATAGACCATCAGCCAGCAATTGTCCCAAACAGGGTAGTTCGCCTTGCTTCACCCATGGCATAATATTGTCCAGACATCCAGCATCCAGGCCTATCACTATTGTTTTTCGCATAACATGGACTCCTAATATTAGATTCTGCCTATCTTCTTCAAAGCTGCTATCTTTTTGTTGATTAGGTGTTTTTCAGCTACCCTAGAAAATACTACCTGTCTTCTTGCAAGTTGGCTATCCTTATCGAAAATTTCGGTTAATACCCTGCCATCTATATCATCAGGAATTGGTAGTCCAAACATGTGTAAAATCGTAGGCGTTATATCATATATCTTCAGATTAGCTAGTTTATCCCCAGTATTCTTAATGTCAGGGCCGTAAGCCATAAACAAACCCTGCCGAGCATGCCCACCAGATAGAGCGGGAATACTCCATTCTGAATCTGCCTTAAAAGATGACGGGTGATACTTGTGGGGCACAATCAAAATATCCGGAGCCAGGTCAACATACCTTCCGTGATATACTTCTTCCCTTTTGAAAATCTGGAAGCCAACAGGCGCCCCTGTTTGCGGATCAGTTACTTTCTTCAGCCCTGCAATAATATCATCCCTGATCCTCTCATATTCCTCCCCTGGTTCAACTATGCCATTGGGCTCCCTCCCTTTAAGATTGATAAATATTGAGCTTACTACACCCATCGCATAAGCTTTGCTCTGGGGCCAATCAACACTTTCGTAGGTTTGTGTCATCTTTTCTTTCTGTTCCTGACGAACACTCAATCTCATAGCGAGCCATTCGGGAATTAGCCTAGATATAAGACGAACTGATTTGGGATTCAAATGGCTCATCAGAAAATCTCTAACTTTACGCAGGACGGAATTTGTTCTGCCCTGATGGACTCTATCCTTAAATTTTAGAAATCCGTTGTTCTCCAGCCACTTATTTACTATAAAATATCCCGGCATAGGGCCAAATCCATGGTCTGAAACTATTACTAGATTTGTATCTTGCGGCAATTCAGCCACCAATGTCCCAATAGCATTATCTATTTTCTTATAGAAAGCCTTTATCACATTTTTATATTTGTTATTGCTATCATGCCTTGGATGGCTGGCATCCATGTGATGCCAGAAATAATGCTGGATACTATCCGAGGCAAAGAAGATACACACAAATAAATCCCAGGAGAAATTCCGCATAAGATAGCTGGCAGCCTTTACTCTTTTAGTCAGTACTCTATCAAAAGCTTGAGCAATTTCCTCTTCCTTGCCCCTAATGGTTAAAAGTACTGGAGGGATGATTTCGTAGCCACCAACAACCTTATCCAGAGTTTGACTTAACTCAGGGGGGTAGGTATAGCCAGCCTCGCTTGCTGGTGGAGAACCAACTCCACAGACCATACAACTATTTATCTTATGTGGTGGGAAGGTCATAGCCACATTAAGGAGAGCAACATCTTTACCATAATCATTCAAACTCTTCCATAGAGAAGATGAATGATAATCCGATGAGCTATACATCCTGGAGCCATAACGGTCGCCAAATTGAAGGCCGCTAAAGCCGTACATGCCTATTTCTCCGGGATTTTTGCCGGTAAACATACATGGCCAGGCAGGACAGGTCAGCGGTGGAATCGTAGATTCCAGTTCCCCATAGACCCCGTTCTCCATAATCTGCTGGAAGCTAGGCAATTCATCTTTCCATTGCTCTATCAGTTCCAAAGAACCCCCGTCTATACCAAAAAT
>CAZDXE010000008.1:0-28624 GCA_964509565.1 uncultured Dehalococcoidales bacterium
TTTTTGGGCAAAGTTAGAACTTTCTTTGAAGAAAATCCTGACACTGACCTTTGATTGTCGCCCTGCGCGGACAAAGCATACCTTGCCCAAAATTCCAGCCAAAATCCAAAAAGTGAAAACTGGCGGAGGGGGTGGGATTCGAACCCACGTTCGCTTGAAAGCGAAAACGGTTTTCAAGACCGTCACCATCAGCCTCTCGGTCACCCCTCCCCAGCACAAAAGTATAAGTAGCAGGCTTGCCGATAGTCAAACTAAACCAGGCGACAGCGCCGTTGGCATAAATTCTGTTTGGAACTTATGGAGCCTCCCTATACTGGGGCAGCAGCAGCCAGACGAGCCGGATATTCTCCAAAGTCAGCTAGGTTTATTGCTTCCCGATTGCAGAAAAATCCTGTTATTAGGGCAACACTCAGGGAACTAAGGGAGATTACCAACTCTGGTAAAGTATATCAGGATTGGCTTTCCGGGAAGCGTATAGGATTAGGCATATTCCAGAGAAAATAACAAGGTTACCAGGCACAATAATATTGATAAAAGCCAACATTTTAGAAAGGGTGTTTGTAATGGGGAAATAATTTTCTCGTAAAATAGAAATCGGGGCAAAAATGATATTATAAGAAAGATGGATTTGTAATCTCTGGGGATTACAATCAATTTCGAGCCTGTTTTAATTCAATCGGTTATAAATACTTCTATTTCACCCATTTTTAGCTTATGCTCTAACATAGTTGTAAGGTCAGCGAATTGTGGACTCATTGGAACAGTCCACCCTTCTCTAGATGATACTTGTGTGTTTGGTATTACGCCTATAGGTTTCCCATCCGAAAGTGAATAGTATTTCCATCGAGAGTCTTTGCGTGGATTAATTGTGTCTGGGATTAACCTCATACCAAGCTCCATATGTTTAGGGTTCAAAGCGGGACAGATACGATAGGGTTTGATATTCTGGATAATAATTTCTACTATGCGGTGTTTATCAACATGGAATATACCATGGTCATCAAGCTCGCCGATGGAGTACCAGCAACTATTCCAGCCCCAGTCAGTATCTCTAATCTTCGTCCTGTGGCAACCGAATATATTTGCTGTAAACGTGCTGGCACCCCAACAGAAGAGAGGTTGGGAGTCAAGGCATCGAACCTTATCACGGTAACATATCAGCCACTTGGCGACTTCAGCCCTTGTAACTATTTGCCCGTTTATATATATGAGCGTACCTTTCCAGTTTTTGACCTTGCTGTATACCTTGTCAAATTCCAACACGCCTAAAGGGCCGAATGTGACTTGATACACTGGATTGCCGTTTGTGTCCTGTTCTTCGGAGAAGCCCGGAATAGTCTTTGCCAACTTCAATATCTGTGGCAACGCCTTTGAAGACGAATACTGGAATTCCACTTTAAGAGTCCAAGGCTTGTGCAAAAATGGCTCATATTCTGTTATAAAAGGAGATATTAGTGTTACTTCATTGGCGACTGATAATATCTCACTAGGGGATGGATTTTTTCCTTTTTTAAATATGCCCATTCACTTCGGTCTCTTTTGCTGATATTCCTTGCATACCATAAACCACAGAATGAGTGCTGTCAATTTTAATGGAGTAGTCTACTAGGATGTATAATTGAAATATAGAGGCTTTCGGGGACGGTTTAGTGGTAGTTTTCACTTCAATAGCTTACGCAGCGTTTTGCCAGTAGCCTTGCCGGCTGCCCGCCTGGCTACCCTCTTACCTACCTTGCCTTTTTTGACAGCGTTAGCGTCACCCATAAGGCGGGCTATTGTGTATAATGCACTTCGTATTCCCATGAAATTATGTCTTAGCTTTTCTGGTCATTCGATTGTTTATTTGCTAGTATAGCCTTCACCTCTTGTTCTACTGAGATTGGCTTAATCTTAGCGGTTTTTGAAGTCTTAACATGCTCCTTCCTTGCTGGTAGGGATATCTGGATTTTATCCATTTCAGAGAGCGCAGACTCGTTTAATAAGTGGCGGAACTGGCCGACAATATCTTCAGGGGATATCCTAATACCGGTAATCTTGTTTAGCCTACGCTGATATAGCTTTATTGACTCTTCCGATAAGATAACCTTGAGCATATTGCTGGCGGTTAATACGTTCCGCTTTGTCCATAATGTGTCCAAACCTTTGTTTTTAACATTCTTATAGCTTATCATTGCAAACTTCTTGGCTAATATAAGGGGGTCATCATTAAGTAAATTCCAGGACTCTACCAATTTGGTCTGGGGAGGTTGCCCGAATGTAATATGGTAGAGTTTCCAGTCTCGACTATTGGTTAATAGTACCCATTCACAGCCGTAATTAATGGCATAAGATGCAGCTTGCCCGATATGCTTCTGAGTAAGGTTAATGTTTACCTTCTTACATTCAACAAACATTTCAGGTTTTGATTCCTCTTCATGGTCGAGTTGAATTGCAATATCACAATGTACAGTATCCCCGGCTCCTGAAATTGCATACTCAGATGTAAGATGTTTGAAGGTATCATATCCTAAAAGTGTTGCAAGGATACGGTCTATACGCTTACGTGTTTCAGCCTCATTGCTATCAGCTTTGGCAATTGCTTCTACCCAACTGCGAGCTTCAAAGATTGCCTTTTTGATGTCCTTGTCCAGACTGTGTTTAGCCATTATCTGCCCCTCCTTCCATTGCAATTATATTATGTATAATACACCATATTGTCAATACATAATACCTAATCCCCTTGTCTTACCGATGTTCATTGTTTTCCCTTTTTCGGTTTTTCTTTCTCTGGTAACATAGCGGGCGCTAGGGCACAACGGCAGCCTTCGTGCTGTGGTGGGCACATAGCGCCACCTGGAAACATTTGAGTCACCGGAATTGCCCCTACGGCTGCATTAGCTCGACATATATCACAAACCGGCGGCACAGCTCCTTCAGGCCCACATATCCATTCCTTACCCGTCACCCCCATGCCTTTCATACGCTCAAGAGACCCCGCACTGAGTGCCGTTGCGGTTTCTGTCTGAGCGATATTACCCGCTTCAGCTTTGTTAATATCAGGGAACTGTGTTCGTATATCTCGTGAAATCCCTGGAATGCCATTTTTGTTCTTAATCCCGTCACTAACAATCTGAGCAATTTTCTCTCCAGTGCTGGGCGTAAGTTCATAATTGGCTGCAATATTAGTACCTCTTGTTGCAGCATACCTAACGGCTTCTTGGCTTGGTGGGCCCTCATAAGAACGCGGGCTTTGACCAACTACCATACCACTTTCAATATTCCACTGCTCTTCAATCTTTGCTGCATCTTGTTCGGTGACAATAACCCTCTTTTTGTCGGCTGGTCTGGTGCGGACATACATGAAATTGGCACAGAATGGGCATTTAGTTTTTCGACCCGGCATCTTGTCGAGGGGCTTGGCGCAATAAGGGCATATGGGTTCAGTATTGCCCAAAGTCTCATACTTCTGTTTAGGTTTCCCAAAGAATTTGCCTAGTATTCCCATGCTCACCCCCCTTCATAGGCCGTTATTCAAAAACTAGTGAATGATACCCATACCATAAGCCAGCTAGCGGGCGCTGTCAAATTCCCTTTTAATGGTGTCCGATAATTCCGTTTACCATCACCGCCCCACGCTCAAACTGAAGCTGAGATTTTGCTAATAATTTGCTAATAGACAAAACGAAACAGGTTGTCACCAAACGTTATTCCACGAACAAAACAGGTTTTTGGCAATTAACACAGAGGTTCTATTTTGAACGTAAAATGACTCGTTAGAACACTTGCTGACAGATTTCAAGACCGTCACCATCAGCCTCTCGGTCACCCCTCCCCAGCACAAAAGTATAAGTAGCAGGCTTGCCGATAGTCAAACTAAACCAAGTAACAGCTTAATATTACGAGGTTTTGCCAATTTATGTTAATATTCTCCATGGAAATGCCTGCTCAGGAACTGCGTATCGTTGACGCTAACCTCAACCGTGCAAGCGAGGGCTTGCGCTTTCTCGAAAATGTTGCCCGTTTTACCATTGGTGATTCACCATTATGCCAGCAATTTAAAAATATGCGTCATGATTTAGCCGAGGAGACTAAATCATTGGGCATAAATCTTCTATCACACAGAGACGCAGGACACGATGTTTGCGCCAGTATAAAAAGTGCCGCTCACAAGCAAGGCCATCGAGACCTATCCAGCCTAATTACGGCTAACGCCAAAAGAGCGGAAGAATCATTACGGACAATAGAGGAACTGGCTAAATTACCGCAGATAAGCCCAATGCTAAACTCAACCAAATTCGAGCAATTACGATTTACCCTTTATACCCTGGAACAACAACTGACCTCCAGGATATTACGCCAGGATAAGATGAACCGCCTGAGTGGCCTTTATGTTATCCTGGACAGACAAATTTTAGCTGGCAGAAACGAACTAGAAGTTGCCAGGCAAGTTATTCAAAGTGGCGTCAAGGTTATCCAGCTCCGAGACAAACAAAGCAGCAAGGCAGAATTATTGCCAATCGCTCAAAAAATTAAAGCCCTTTGTGCTAAATCTAACGTGCTACTTATAATCAATGATTATCTTGATTTAGCGCTGGCTATCGATGCAGACGGGCTCCATATAGGACAAAGAGAGCTACCTCTGCCCATCATGCGACGGGAATTACCCATAGATAAGATAATTGGCTGCTCTGTCAACACAATATCACAAGCGATAAAGGCGCAAGAAGAAGGGGCAGACTATATCTCTGTAGGCTCCATATTCCCTACGGGAACAAAAGAAAATGCAATCGTAGTTGGAATTGATAGGCTCAAACAAATCAGGCAAGTGGTAGCTTCTCCTTTAGTAGCTATCGGTGGCATCAATGAAAATAACATCAGCCAGGTTATGGCTGCAGGCGCCAACTCCGTAGCTGTAATCAGCGCCATCTTGGCTAAAGAGGATATTAAAGGAGCTGCAAAAAAGCTGATGGCAAAAATGGAAATGGGCTAATGCACACATCGGAGAAATGGATTCTCTCAGAAAAATGAACTACATGTTAAGATGCTGAACCCAGCAGGAGATTTGGAAACGAAACTTGATAAATTTGACCATTGAAGAAGTCCCTAAACATAAACTCCCTGATATTTTGAATACTCCCTTTATAGCTAAGCTGTCTTGTGAAGCCTTTGGCTGCCATGCTATCATGAACGAAAAGAAAATTTGGAGGTGAACTAGTGGTAAAAGCAACTAAATGGATCGTTAAAGACCCCAAGGAAGAAGATGTATATTGGCCTAGCGATGAGATGAAGAAAAGAGCCTGGGTGAGCGACGACGCAATATATGAGGAGGCAGATAAAGACCCCGTGGCATTCTGGGCAGAGCGATCTCGCGAAGGGCTGGCATGGTATAAGGAATGGGACAACGCTCATAAGTGGGAACCGCCATATTATAAGTGGTTCATCGGCGGCAAATTAAACGCTAGCTACAATTGTTTAGATAGACACGTTAAAACCTGGCGAAGGAATAAAGCAGCAATAATAGGAGTGCGTGAGCCCACTGATGAAGAGACTAAAACGCTGACTTATTATGACCTTTATCGAGAGGTTAACAAATTTGCCAATGTCCTGAAAAGTTTTGGTGTCAAAAAGGGAGACCGCGTAAGCATTTATCTGCCCATGATTCCAGAGGTTCAGATAGCGATGCTGGCTTGTGCTCGCATTGGAGCGCCTCATAGCGTTGTCTTCTCTGCCTTCAGCCCTGCCTCACTTAAAGACAGGATAATTGACGCTGAGAGCAAGATCTTAGTCACTTGTGATGGCTATTACCGTCGCGCCCGCCCAGTAAATTTAAAAAACAATGCAGACGAAGCAGTGAAGGGCACCACCATAGAGAATGTAATAGTATTTAAAAGGACAGGCGGGGAAGTAAATTGGATCGAGGGCAGGGACCATTGGTGGCATGAGTTAATGAAGGATGCACCTCTCTATTGTGAACCTGAGGTGATGGATAGCGAAGATCCACTATTTATCCTGTATACCAGCGGCACTACGGGAAAACCAAAGGGAGTTATACACACTACAGGCGGCTATATGACGCAGGCATACTGGACTACAAAGTGGGATTTCGACCTTCAGGATGATGATGTATTTTGGTGTACATCAGATGTCGGCTGGGTCACTGGACACACCTACAACTGCTATGGCCCACTCTCTGTGGGCGCTACCCAAATATTTTACGAAGGAGCCCCAAACTATCCTGAGCCAGATAGAATGTGGCAGATAATCGAGAAATACGGTGCGACCGTCTTCTATACGGCACCAACAGCAATAAGGATGTTTATGAGCCAAGGGGATGAGTGGCCGAAAAAACATGACTTGAGCAGCTTGCGTTTATTAGCCACCGTAGGCGAACCAATCAACAGAGAAGCCTGGATATGGTACTTCAACACCATTGGTGGTGGGAGATGCCCTATCATTGATACATGGTGGCAAACTGAGACAGGAGGGACATTAATTAACGCCCTGCCTGGCATAGGGCCATTTATTCCTTGCGTAGCTGGCAGGAGCTTCCCCGGGACCAGACATGAAATCCTTGACGAAGGAGGCAAGCCTGTAGGCTTGGATGAAGGGGGTTACCTGGTTCAAAGGCCACCATTTGCCCCAGGTATGCTCAGGGGTGTCTACAAAAACCCCGAAACCTATAAAGCTAATTACTGGTCCCAATATGGCAACGAAGCTTACTATACTAGCGACGGAGCAAGGATGCCAAAAGAAAAACTCTTCCGCCTCACAGGCAGGGTAGATGATGTAATGAAAGTCGCCGGCCACAGACTTTCCACCGCTGAGGTAGAGAATGCTCTGGGTAGTCACCCATCTGTCGCAGAATCTGCCGTGGTTCCAGCTCCTGATGAAATCAGAGGTCAGGTTCCATGGGCTTTTATCAGGCTTAAAGAAGGAAAGGGCTCAGATGAACTTGCCAAGGAAATAAGGAACCACGTTGGTAAAGTATTAGGGCCAACATGCCGACCAGACAAAATAATATTTGCCGCGGATTTGCCGAAGACCAGAAGTGGGAAGATTATGCGTCGTATCCTGAGAAGCCTGGCAAAGAATGAAGCAGTAGGAGATTTAACCACTATTGAGAACCCCGGCTGCGTGGAGGAACTTAAGCAACAAGTTGGTGGCAAAGCAACAAGTTAGAAAAGAGCATACTAGCTCAAATTCAAATTTGTGAGAAGATGGTGCCAGATGCAATATAAAGTGTATCTGGCACCACCAATATGCATCAAGGATTTGAAGGGGGTGAATTTACTATGGTGCAAGAAATTAAATGGGGAAACCCTGCAGCTTTAGGACTCGCCGGATTTGGCTTTAATACTATTCTGCTACAGATACACAACATAGGGATAATATCTAATGTAGAGCCATTACTCTATGGATTTTTCTGGGGAGGCTTAACCCAGCTAATAGCGGGTATAATTAGTGGTCGGCGGGGAGACACCTTCGGGCTGACCGCCTTCACTTCTTATGGAATATTCTGGATGGGCCTGAGCTTCATATTCTTTATGGATTGGATCAGGGTAGCTCATTATAGTGCTGCAGGACTCGCCTGGGTATGCATCCTTTGGGGCATTTTCACCGCATACATGACTATCGGCGCAGTGAAAATCTCCAAAGTTCATGTTTTTATATTTGCCACGTTAACCTTATTATTCTGGCTGCTTGCAGGACATTTCTTTGGCACCGTCCCTGCTAAAATTGCAGGGGTGGAGGGCATTATATGCGGCGCTTCTGCTATTTATGCCTCAGCAGCCGTGCTGCTAAATACAACCTATGGCAGATGGCTTCTACCTATCGGGCTGGTATCTAAGTAAAATATGCTGGAGGCAAATAAGTACCATGATGCTACTAAATAAGCTGGTAGGACAGCTAGGCATCCAAATTACCATTATCATATTAGCTATCGCACTGCCTGTAACCCTTTCTTTACCAGTGTTAGCTCAAGAAAGTGACAACGAAACCATTACTATCACCATGACGACAAAAGCGGTAATAGAAATAGAATTGAATCCTCAAAATTGGGAAACGGGCACTATAAGGCCAGAAGAAGAGAAAAAAACGGAAAAAGACCACTTCACTATAATCAATAACGGCAACTGTGAAGTGGATACCTATATCAAAGGCGAAGACGCTGTATGGATTGATGTCCCTGACACATATAAGTGGGAATTGAGCAACGATGGCAGTAACGGCACGCAAAGATACGTGCTGTGGTATGAGAGAGCGAATGAAACCAGTTATACGCCTATCAAGAAAGACAAAAATGGATTTGGGGATTTGTTCATCCCCAACCTTGGAATAGGTGAAGGCAGTTCAAGGAAATTTGGGTTGAAATTGAAAGCCCCCCTGGCTGATTATACTAAAGACGGAATTGAATATTTCTATGAGGGCGGTGAAATGGAAACTATCATTACTATAAGCGGCGTGATTGCCTAACATTGTAACAAAGTATACACTCAAACGGGCAAGCTAACAAAATAAAATGAACATGCGGACAATAAGCATTATTTTAATTATCGCCCTCGCTTTAGTTCCCTGTTTACCAACACTGGCTGAAGATAACGACACAGTAACTATTACTATGCTTACCGATAAGCACATAGAAATTACGCTGGAACCAACAGGATGGAATATAGGAGATGTAGAGCCAAATACGGAGTATGCGACAAGTCCAACATGGTGCACCGTAACTAATAGTGGCAATTGTGTAGTAGATATTCATATTGAGGGCGAAGATGCTGTGTGGGTTGACAGCCCTGCTACAAAATGGACATTGAGCGGAAACGGAGATAATGCCCAAAGTACATACGCATTGGGGTACCACATAGCATATGATGACGCAGATAGTTATACCACTATCACCGCAAGTGACACCCAAATGCAAAAGGGAAATGAAGACCCAATAAGACTCATAGACAGCAATGATAGTAAGCAATTCGGGCTGAGATTATTAACTCCAAAAGCTGATTTCCTTGCGGGCGAAATGGAATACTTCTATGGCGGGAGAGAAATGAAAGTCACCATTACCGTGAGCGCGGTGGTGGATTGACGATGCGACAGAACAAATACATCTGGATAATCACTATCCTGGTGGCTTTGCTTCTGCCTTCTCCAGTCCTGGCCTGGAGTTTCAGCATTGTTCCTCCCGAGATAAAAATAGATAACATATCTCCAGGGCAGGAAGCAGAATTTAACTTTACTATCCATAATAAGGACGATATAAACCATACCTTTATATTAACTACTTACGCCCCTGAAGAGTCGGAGCGAAGACTAGAAAGAACTGAATTTCCTGATGCCGCCTGGCTCAGCTTCCCCCACCAGGTTGAAGTACAAGCTAATTCCGAAGCTAAGACAAATGTAAAAATAGTTATTCCAGCACAGCAAGAATGGTCAAGTAAGAATTGGGAAATATGGTTGAGTATCACGCCTCAAGACAAAGATTTTTTGATGGTAAATTATTATATTCGCCTGCTAATATCAACAGGAGAGGGAGGCGAAGAAATAGAAGCTGGCTCTCATAAAGTAGAAGGCAATTCTCACATAGTCTTGATTATGGAGGTTATCATCCTGTTGCTTCTAGGCTGTAGCATTTATTATTTCAGGCGCAAGGAGAAACCCAAATAACTCAAGGTAATAAAAAATGCATTGTTGAGGTAGATGTTCTATAAACTTCAACCATCCCTGTGCTTGACTAATTCAAAGCTACTGTGTTCTATGGTTACTCAGACAATTCCCACAGCTTACCCGGATCTTTTATGTGATCAACATACACAATGCCATTGAGGTGGTCTATTTCATGTTCTAAAGCCTGGGCCAGAAGCTCCTCGCCCTTAAGGCGAAATTCTTTGCCCTGTCGATTTTGTGCCTTAATTTTAACTGTTACTGCCCGCTTAATTTCCCCCTGATACCCCGGCACAGATAAACATGCCTCTTGAAGCACTCTCTCACCTTGCCTCTTGATTATTTCAGGGTTAACCAACGTGATAACTTCTTCTCCAGGTATCCTAATAACTGCTACGCGTAGCGATACTCCGATTTGCGGAGCGGCCAAACCTACCCCTGCATTAGCGTGCATAGTATCAACCATGTCGTCTATTAATTTCTGAATGGAGCCATCGATTTTGCTTACTTTCTTGGCTTTCTGCCTTAACACTGGGTCAGGCAAAGTGCGCATTTTTAATACTGCCATACTTACTTAACCTCGAAAATACAATCGTATATCTTACGCTACCATTATTCTAGCACAGGCTATTGGCGAAGCCATATAGGCAAGTCTCTTACAATACACGGTGAGACTGAGAGGAGAGGTAACTAGTTTATGATTGAGGCATCCAACTGATCATGAGTGATGAAAGTCTGCTGAGCCTAAGGCTCCGCTGCAAATCCACATAGACACTGGGTGGCCTCTTTGATATCACGGATACCTGCTAATCGAAGCTCTTTCACCCACCGGTCTTGATACACTCCATGTTTACGCTCAACCTGTCCTTTGGCCTGCGGAGAACTTGCTGGCAGTATTTCTATACCTAGCTTCTTAATACAAGCCCTTCAGTATCCCATACTTCTTAACCCAGGACTATGACAATTTCATCGCTGCTATCGTTGTCTCTTCCCCACCTAGTAAAGCCAGAGTTCCCTTTGATTCATGGCTAATGTTCCTCCTTCCATTTAGACACCTCCTTTAGGAGTTGCCTATTCTTTACCACTTTACCACTTTTCTCGGAAAGAGGACATTTCTATCGAGTTATCTACAGGACATTATCATGGAGTTTCAACATAGTTGATTTCACAGCTTCTACGATATCTCCAGCAGTCAAATTATATTTTTGAAGTAATTCTTCGGCTTTGCCAGATGAAGCATATCTATCCTTCAAATTGACAAAGGACATAGGCACCGGTTTTTCTCTTGCTACTACCTGAGCAACTCGGCTACCTAAACCGCCATGCGCCAAATGTTCTTCAGCAACAACAATACCCTTCACTTCTGAAGCAGTTTCGACTATAGCCTCTTCGTCTAATGGCTTAAGAGTATGTATGTTAATTACACGACAATTTATACCTTGCTTCTCCAGTATCTCGGAAGCTACTAGAGCCTTGGCTACCATGATACCCGTAGCCATAATAGCAACATCTTTGCCTTCCCTCATAGTCACTGCTTTACCCAACGTAAAGTGATAATCTTCAGCATATACAAGTGGCGTCTTGGAACGGCTTAATCTGATATAGAAAGGCCCATACATATTTGCAGCCACCTTAACTGCCTCAGCAGTTTCTATAGCGTCAGCGGGGACAACCACAGTAAAACCAGGAAGGGAGCAATACAAAGCCAAATCCTCAATAGCCTGGTGAGAAGCACCATCTTCCCCAACAGTAATGCCACCATGAGTAGCTACAATTTTGACATTTAACCCTGTTTGCGAGAGGCACATCCTCAATTGATCAAAACAACGACACGAAGCGAAGACAGCAAAGGTGCTGGCAAAAACAGTCTTCCCCGAGGCAGCCAAACCAGCAGCCATGCCAACCATGTTCTGCTCTTCTAAACCACAATTAAAAAAACGGTGGGGAAACTTATGTGCAAAAAAACAAGTCATTGTTGAAGATGATAAGTCTGCATCCAGAACAATAATGTCCTTATTCTCTTCACCCAGTTCCACCAATGTATTACCGTATGTTTCTCTGGTAGATACTTCAGCCATTATTTTATCCCTACTTTAATCCTTTCGCCCTACTCAAGCTCCTTCAACGCTCTTCTCGCTTCCTCAGGGGTAGGCACTTTGCCGTGAAATTTCACATTATCTTCCATAAAGCTAACACCCTTACCTTTAATAGTATGAGCAATAATGACAACAGGCTTAGTTTTTATCTTCTGAGCTTTCTGAATAGCTGCTAGAATTTGTCTAAAGTCGTGGCCATCTATATCAATAGCATGCCAGCCAAAAGCTTGCCACTTCCGATTCAGGGGTTCAAGATTCATAATATCCCGAGTCCAGCCACTGAGTTGTATCTTATTATAATCGACAATAGCTACCAGGTTATCCAATTTGTACTGTGCCGCAGACAAAGCTGCTTCCCAAGTTTGTCCTTCCTCACATTCCCCATCGCTAAGCAAAACATAAGTACAATAATCCCTATGGTCAAGCTTGCCAGCCAGGGCAACCCCAACTCCAAAAGATAAACCCATACCCAGGGAGCCAGCGGACATCTCCACTCCAGGAGTAAGGTTCCTGTCTGTATGCCCCTGAAGGCGGCTGCCCAATTTTCTCAAGGTTGTCAATTCCTCCACTGGAAAGTAACCACTTTCAGCCAGGGCGGCATACGCAATTGGGGCAGCATGTCCTTTGCTCAATATAAATCTATCACGATCCACCCATTGCGGATCCTGCGGATTATAGCGCATAACTTTAAAGTAAAGTGCAGTAATAATATCAGTTGACGACAGAGAGCCTCCTGGGTGTCCACTGCCTGCCGTGGCTGTCATAGTAATTATATGGCGACGTAGCTTCTTAGCCATCTCTACGAGGTCTGCCATAGACAAGTCAAACATGTTAACTTGTTTAGCCTGCGGAGTACTTTGCGAACGTAAATTGTTTTGATTCGACATTTGCTATGGGTTGAATTGTAAACCAATAAGAGGTCATATGTCTATAATATATATTAGCTGAGATATATAAGTAACACTAGACTATGGATCTTAGCAAGTTCCCTTTCAATATACTCCACAGGGGTAAGATAGACAAGAAATTGATGAGGGCGGTTGAAGTTATATTCAACAAGCCACTCGGTTAGCCTGGGATTGAACTCTTTGGGGTCTAAAGATAGATTAGAGTTGTAGAGCCATTCATATTCCAATGTCTGGTTAAACCTTTCTATCTCCGGGTTATCCTCAGGGGTTTTGACTCTTGAAAAGTACCTTTGAATACCTGATTTGCTGGAGGTTTTTTCAAACTCTAAAGCAAACTCACTGCCATTATCTGTCTGCAAGTTTTCTGTGGGCTGAGCAACAAGGTAGCGGAGACGATAAAGAAAATCTGCTGCAGACCTCGAACTCTTATTCTTGTACATTCTGGCATAGCCTAACTTACTGCCATGGTCCACGGCAGTCAAGATATATCTTTTGAGGTTACCCCAGTAGATAACAATGGTGTCAAGCTGGAAGAGGAAACAAGACCTTCCTTCACTAGTTGTGTTATTCTCCTCTTCTTCTTGCCATAATAAGGATACCTCTTTCTCAAGCGCCTTATCCTCTCTTCCTGGATGAGTGTCACTTGCCAGTGCCTCTTATGGTGGGGAGCTATAGACCTATCAGCCTACCCTCAATCTCTCATGAATTGTAAAGCCTGAGAGGAGAGACAACTAGTTTATGATTGGGGCATGCAAGTGATCATGAACGATATAAGTTTGCAGAAAGAATGGAGAATGCTCGTTCCAATCTCTTTCAACAAATCTTGAGATTTGTTGATGTTAACCGGGTTGCCTGTAATTCCTCGCTTAATAAACTTTCTCCAGGAGCTCTTTCTCCCTAGCTCGCATCCTAATCTTTTCGTCTGGGTGCTCATGGTCATAGCCCAGAAGATGGAGTATTCCATGGATGAGTAATAATGCCAGTTCTTGCTTAATAGAGTGTTTTTGTTCATTGGCTTGCCTCGCTGCCTGTGGATAGGAAATGATTACTTCTCCCAGATGAGTTATGCCATCAGGAGAGGGGATAAAAGAGGGCTCGTTTTCTTGTTGAAGCAGCATACAAAAGGAAAGCACATCCGTGGGCTCATCCACGCCTCGATAATCTCGATTTAGCTTTTGCACGGTTTCGGAGTCTGTGAGAACAACGCTTACTTCGTATGGCAAAGCTGTGTCCTCGGCCTTAAGGATGGTGTGGGTTAGTTTTCTCGCCCATTCCTCATCAATAAGACCCTTAAAATTTTCCTCAATATGAACGCCGATTTCTTCCATCGTTTAAGAAGTGTCTATTGCAGCATCATAACAGACGAACTAACTCGTTTCAATGGAGTTTTTATAGTAAAATACTTTCTAAATGGCGATAACACCACTGAGACGCCAATATCTGAGGGTTAAGCAGCGTTATCCTGAAGCCATAGTCTTCTTTCGGCTCGGCGATTTTTATGAGACCTTCGATGAGGATGCCAAGGTTGCTTCACGAGAATTAGACATTGTTTTGACTGCTCGTGAGATGGGCAAAGGGCACAAGGTGCCCATGGCGGGGATACCCTATCATGCTCTGGATAACTATTTAGCCAGGCTTATTAACCGAGGTTATAAGGTAGCCATTTGTGAGCAGCTTAGCCCTCCGGGCAAAGGGTTAGTGGAAAGGGATGTCATCCGTGTAGTGACGCCGGGGACGGTGATTGAGCCCAATCTTCTGGAGAGCAAGAGCAATAACTATCTGGCTAGTTTAGTTATTGAAGGTGAGAAGGCGGGGATTGCTTATGTTGATATAACAACAAGTGAATTTGCTGTTACTCAACTTCCTGCTGACAGGATTTCCTGTGAATTGGAGAGACTTCAGCCCAGCGAGGTTCTTATTCCAGATTCCTTGCCCGCAGGGCTCAAAATGACAGAGATTTCTGAATCTCTATCAGCCGCTATAACTCAACTTGATGATTATTGGTTTGACTTAGAAGTGGCGCGGCAAACTTTACTGGAGCATTTTGAAGTGGCTACTCTGGAGGGCTATGGTTGTGCCAGTTTACCTTTAGCTATAAGAGCTGCCGGCTCACTAATCCATTACGTTAAAGAAACTCAAAAGGAAGCCTTATTACAACTAACTGGCCTGGCTACCTATTCCACAGATTCCTTTATGGTTATAGATGGCCAGACATGCCGTAATCTGGAACTTTTTCAAAGTGGTAGATTAGGGGGAAGCACAAATTCACTCCTCTCTATTATTGATTTAAGTAAAACAGCCATGGGGGGTAGGTTGCTTAAGAATTGGGTGGGACATCCAGTTGTTGATATAACAAAATTGACACAGCGACAAGAAGCTGTTGCCTGGTTTTATCAACATACTTTGGCTCGTCATAAGATCGTGGCACTTCTGGCGGACATCGCTGATTTGGAAAGGCTGGTTAACCGAGTGAGGTGTGGGAAAATTATGCCCAGGGAGTTAATAACGTTGCGTTCTAGTTTGGCGAAAGTACCTGAACTAAAGGAAGTAATGAAAACTGAAGACTCTGTAGATTGGTTAAGCGATGAATTGAACCCTTTCCCCGACGTCGTGGATTTAATTGGTCGTTCTATTTCTGATGAGCCTGGAACCTTTGAACAAGGAGGAGTGGTAAAAGAAGGGTTTTCTCCTGAATTAGATGAACTTCGTCATAGCTCGAAAGAAGCTAAGCAATATCTGGCTAGTGTAGAACAAAGAGAGAGACAACGCACGGGAATTAAATCATTAAAAGTAGGCTATAACAGGGTGTTTGGCTATTATATTGAGGTATCTCAATCCAATCTTAATCTGGTCCCTGCAGATTATATCCGTAAGCAGACATTGGTAGGGGCGGAAAGATTTTTCACTTCTGAGCTTAAAGAGTATGAATCTCTAATACTCAATGCGCAGGAAAAGATTACTGAGATGGAAGGTACTATTTTCCGGCAAATTTGCCAACAAGTAGGTGCTGCTGGAGAACAAGTGTTGATTACTGCTGGAGTTGTTGCCCAGGTTGATGCTTTCTGTAGCTTTGCTGAGGCAGCATCATGCCATGGCTATGTTAGGCCAACTTTGACTACCGAGAATGCTATATATATTAAAGCTGGGCGTCATCCTATGGTGGAGAGGAGCGTTGGGGGTGATAGTTTCATTTCTAACGACACTTATTTGAGTAATAACGATAATCAATTTATTGTGCTCACTGGACCAAACATGTCGGGGAAATCTACTTACTTGAGACAGGTAGCTCTGGTAGTTCTCATGGCTCAGATAGGCAGCTTCGTTCCTGCCGAATCAGCCACAGTTGGCATTGTTGATCGCATATTTACCAGAATTGGTGCTCAGGAGGATTTAGCTGCCGGACAATCTACTTTTATGGTAGAGATGACTGAGACGGCGAATATCTTGCATAATGCTACACCTCGTTCTCTGCTCATTTTAGATGAAATTGGTCGTGGCACAAGTACTTATGATGGTCTTTCTATTGCTTGGGCAGTAGCTGAATTTATTCATAATTATCCTAGACTGGGCGCAAAAACTCTTTTTGCTACTCACTACCATGAGTTAGTAGATTTAGCCAATATTTTGCCAAGGGTGAAAAACTTTAACGTAGCTGTAACTGAAGAGGGGGATAAAGTTATCTTTTTACATAAGGTTATCCCCGGGGGGGCTGATAAGAGTTATGGCATCCATGTAGCTCAACTAGCTGGCTTACCAAAATCGGTAACTAATCGAGCCCAAGAAGTTTTGGCTGAGCTAGAGGATCATGCTTCTAAGGGAGCTAAAATTCCTCAACAGAAAGCACGGCAGATGCCGCTCTTCTTTGAAGACTCTTTATTGCTTAATGAAATTGCCAAGCTTGATATTGACTCTATGTCACCACTGGAAGCAATTACTAAACTTTACGAGTTGAAGCAGATGATAAAAGGAAAATAATTTCTTCCTAAAGCTTAACGTGTGCTGCATTTCTCGTGATTAGGAGAACGAATTTCTTCGATGTGGTAGCTGAATGTGCCCGCAGGAGCAGCAAATTCAATTGTTTGCTCCTTTTCTTTGCCTAGAAGGGCTTTGCCTATAGGTGAGGCAGTTGAAATTTTACCCTTGATGGGATTTGCTTCCCGAGGGTCGACTAAAATATAACAAAGTTGTTTGCCTGACGATAGATCAGAAAGCTTTATGCTATCTCCAATTTTTATTCTCGATGTGCTTTGGTTTTTACTTATGATTGTTGCTGATTTCAAGGTTGATTCTAGTTCCTGGATTCTTCCTTCCAACTGCGATTTATTCTCTCGAGCTGCTTTCAAGGGGGCATTTTCTCGGAAATCTTTGTCCGCCGCTGCTCTGCGCAATTCTTCAGTAACAGCAGAGCGTTGCTTCTTTAATTTGACTAGTTCTGCTTCTAATTCATTGTATCCTTGAGAAGTTAAGGTGGTTTGAATTTGGGAGTTTTGTTCGGGTAGATTTATTTTATGTGATGGTTTTTTCGCTCGAAGATGTGCTGCCAAATTTACTTTACAGTATCCTTTTTTGTAAATATAGACGAGAAAAGACTTAACTGGCTTTGTTTCTGGAGACATCATTTGATCACCGTACCTGTTTATGTCGAGGGGGCTAATATTACTTGCCTTTCTGTGTAGGCCAAGCCAACGGATAAACTTGTATACTTTTTCCTGTGCCTTTTCTCTATCCTGTGGGGGTAAACTAACTAAGAAATCAGTGGCTACTTCCGCTAGCGTAGAATTCAGATTAGAAATATTACTCACTGAGAGGATAATAATAGAATAGAAAAGCGGTAGTGTCAATTGTTTGTGCAAACTGTGTTGCTGTCCAGTGAAAATGTCACCCTAACTGTTCAGCGAATTTGCCACTCCCTATTGATATATACCCTTAAAAGGTCTGCGCCAGGGATGGTCTGGACTGGGCTTGGTATAGTGGGCTGCACCCCTATGATTGGACAGAAAGGGTTAGGAGAGTCTGGCGGGATTCCTCCTTTCTATTCTCTTTCATAGCCAGTAATGCCTCGAACTCATCAGGTGGCCGATAACCCAGTGCCGAATGAAGTCTTTTATGATTATAGACTTCTTGGATGAAACAGGGAAGCTTGGTCATCACATCCTCCAGCGTCTCATATTCACATAGGTATATCTCCTCATGCTTCAATGTTTTGAAAAAGCTCTCCATCCTGGCATTCTCATAAGGATTGCCTTTCTGAACCATGCTGATCTCAAACCCGTAGCTCTTAAGTTCGTCTACGTACTCACTTGAGGCGTATTGCACTCCCTGGCCCGAGTGATGAATTATGCCAGGGCCAGGGCTACGCTCTGCTATAGCCATCTTAAATGCCTCAATTGTTAGTGAGCTATCAATCCTGGTGGAGAGGGCATAGCCTATCACCCGCCGGGAGCAAACATCCAATATTGCTGCCAGGTAGACAAAGCCAGTCCTGATACGGATGTAGGTAATATCACTAATCCATACCTGGTTTAACCTATTGATAACCATTCCCTTGATGAGTTTGGGATACCTTGAGGAAGTGATGGTTACTATTGGTGGTTCTTACTCATTTCCGTTTGACCTGCCATAAGAGGTCGCTTTCCCTCATCAAGCGCAGCACCTTCTTATGATTTGCCCTCCATCCCTCACGCTTAAGCTGGTGAGTAACCCTGCGGTAGCCATAACGGGAAAACTCCAAACAGATGGCCTCAATACGATCTACCAGGTCTACCTCTAGCTTCATCCTATCAGAGCTCTTGGCACTGGGTTTGCGGTAGAAACTACTCCGGGGGATGTTCATAAGTCTACACCATTGCCTGATATTGCTGAGGAAGTGTTTGCGCCTGGTGATAAATTCCCGTTTCTCCGAGGCCGGCTGAAGCTCATCTGTAACCCCCTTTTTAGAAACTCATTCTCCAGTGTCAGCCTGCCCACCAGCCACTCCAGCTTATCTACCCTGTCCCTAAGGGCAGCTTCCTCGGTCGGCTCATTATTGAACTTACCCCGACTGTATTGTTTCTTGCAATCGTAAAGTAGGCTCGGTGAGATGTTGTATCTCCGTCAAAGTTGGGCAGGGCGGCTCTCTCCACTGAGTAACTCCTCTGCTACCTGCCTCTTAAATTCTATAGTGAAACTTCTCTGATTCCTCATGGCAAGATCCTTTATATCCTCCATTATAAAGTATTTTGGCCCTGCCAAACCTTCCTAACCTAATCTGTCCAGTTTTAGGGGTTCACTCCACTCTTGTCCAGGGCATTATGAGGTCTATTTCCACGATTGCCATGTGCTGCCTTCCTCCCTATACGCCACCAAAATTCTTCTCACATGACGCAAGGAAAGAGCCAGTAACATGGCTGCTTCCCTGCCAATCATCTTACCCCTCTCTACTTGATTTAATACCATTAACCTTCTCTGTTCTTTTCTGTTCAATGTCACCTTCTCCTTCATGGGTGACATTTTCTCTGAACGATTAGATGCTGACAAAATTGTAGAACGTCAACAGATTCAATTTGGACTGTTGACAAAATCTTTTCATAAATGCTAGTATATCTGTTTGCATCATGTCCACTATTTTCTTTTCGTTTTTCCTTAACCCTAAATTCTCCACTTCATAAGCATTTTTAGATGCCTTAAATAGTAGACTAATAGACTCTTAATTTTTAAGGAGAAAAAATATGGCTGTTTCGTTAACACCTAAATATGGGTTAGTGAAGTCCTTCGCTAAATTACCAGAGGTCATAGAGGTACCTGATCTAACTAGAGTTCAACTTGACTCATTTCGTTGGTTCCAAGAAGAAGGCTTGAAAAAACTATTTGAGGAGATTTCACCTATCCAAGACTATACTGGTACTAAGTTGGAATTATATTTTTCTGACTACGAATTTCGCGAGCCTGAACACTCCATTACAGAATGCTTTGAGCGAAGCATGGCTTATTCTTCTCCTCTTCACGTTTTAGTTCGCCTAATAATAAAGGGAACCGGCGAAATTAAGCAACAGAAATTATACTTGGGTAGCTTCCCCATAATGACAAATAGAGGCACTTTTATTATTTCCGGGACAGAACGTGTAGTAGTCAATCAACTGACTCGCTTCCCAGGAGTTTACTTCACTTTGGAGAAGGATAACATGCGAGGACGCCAGTTGTGCTCCGCCAAGCTTATTGCCGAGCGAGGGGCATGGCTCGACTTTGACACTTCCAATAGCGATGTGATTTCAGTCAAAGTGAACGGAAAACGGAAGATAGCTGTTACTACCTTATTGCGTGCCATAGGATTTGCCAGTGATGATGATTTACTAGCCCTTTTTCAAGATGTAGATAATTCCCCTAATCATTCTTTCGTTAGATCAACAATAGAACGAGACCCCCTGATCAAAAACAAAGCTGGAGCGTTAGTTGATATTTATCATAAATTGTCTTCTGGCACTCCCCCCAGTCTCGGCAGCGCCGAAGCATTGCTGAAAAATTTCCTGTTTAACCCTCGTCGCTACAGCTTAGGCGAGGTCGGCCGCTACAAGCTTAACAAAAAGTTAGGGGTAACCATCCCCGAAAGCTATCATGGCTTAACACCTGAAGATTTAGTACAGGTAGTACATCACATTATCTTAATCAACAATGGTAAAGAAGCTCCCGACGATATTGACCACTTAGGCAATCGACGAACGCATACCGTAGGTTTATTAATGCAAAAGCAATTCCAGGTTGGTTTATTCCGTTTAGAGAGAACCATTAAAGAGCGTATGAGCATCCTTGGCCCTGAAGCAGCGACTCCTGCAGCTTTGGTCAACGTCCGCCCCGTAGTAACCGCTGTAAAAGAGTTTTTTGGTCGGTCCCAACTATCTCAGTTCATGGATCAAACTAACCCATTGGCTGAATTGACTCATAAACGCCGCCTCTCTGCTATAGGACCTGGCGGCCTCTCCCGAGAACGAGCCGGTTTTGAAGTTCGCGACGTACATCACTCCCACTACGGAAGAATTTGCCCTATAGAGACACCTGAAGGCCCCAATATTGGCCTCATCGGTTCTCTAGCCATTTACGCTTCAATTAATAAGCATGGCTTCGCAGAAACACCGTACCGCAAAGTTATCCACGAAGTGCCTAATGCTATACCACAACTACTGGGAAGGACAACTCAGGAGGATGTGTTGGATAATGAAAACCATCTAGTAGTTAAGCAAAAAACGTTACTTACAGAAGAGATTGCAACAAAGCTAGTTTCTCTTCCAGACCAAACTATCAAGGTGACCCCTTTCGCTTCTGACCAGACTGTCCATTTAACAGCCGACGAAGAAGACCAATATATCATCGCTGAAGCGAAAGTCCCTCTCAACAAAAGAGGCGAATTTGTTGAAGAGAAGATTAGTGTAAAGAAAGCTGACAAATATTTTAAGCAGGCAGCGGATAAGGTAGATTTCATGGATATTTCCCCGAAACAGCTGTTTAGTGTATCTGCTTCTCTCATCCCATTTCTGGAACACGATGACGCTAACCGTGCTTTAATGGGCTGTAACATGCAACGTCAGGCAGTACCTTTATTGCATCCCCACGCCCCATTGGTAGCTACAGGCATGGAAAGAGAGGTGGCTAGATATAGTGGGCAGGTGATATTCACTCCCATCAACGGCGTAGTAACTTCTGCAACTGGTTCACAAATTATAATTGCAGATGAGAAAGGTGAGAACCATATTTACAAACTGAGCAAATTCGTCAGAACTAATCAGGCAACGTGTATCAATCAACACCCAGTGGTAAACAAAGGAGACATAGTTAAACAAGGCCAAGTCATAGCAAACAGCTCTGCGATAGACGATGGACAGCTAGCTCTAGGACAGAATGTTATCTGTGCCTTTATGAGTTGGAAAGGGTATAACTTCGAAGATGCCATTATACTCAGTAGAAGGCTGGTTAAAGACGATATCTATACCTCCACTCATATTGAGAAATTTGATATTCAAGCACGTGATACCAAGCTTGGCCCAGAAGAAATCACCAGAGATATACCCAATGCAAGCGAGGAAGGTCTGAGCAACCTCGATGACCAAGGTATCATACGCATCGGCGCTGAAGTAAAGCCTGGCAGTATCCTGGTAGGAAAAATTACCCCCAAAGGCGAGACAGAGCTTTCAGCAGAAGAGAAATTACTACGAGCTATTTTTGGCGAAAAGACGCGTGAAGTGAAAGACAACTCACTCAGGGTACCACCTGGAGGGCGAGGAAGAGTAATTAACACTAGAGTTTTCTCTCGTGATGATAACGATGAATTGCCGGCAGGAGTGAATAAACTCGTGCGGGTATGGGTTGCCCAGAAGCGCAAAATTTCAGTGGGCGATAAAATGTCAGGAAGACATGGCAATAAGGGAGTCGTTTCAATCATATTACCCGAGGAAGATATGCCATTTTTGCCTGACGGCACACCCGTGGACATTGTTCTTAATCCGCTAAGCGTTCCATCACGTATGAACATTGGGCAAGTCTTAGAGAGCCATCTAGGATGGGCAGCTTATATATTAAATTTCAAGGTACTTAATCCGATTTTTGATGGAGCTGATGCTCTAGATATTGAGGATGCCTTAGCCAGAGTCTGGATAGCATGGAAGGCAAATGCCGTCAACATTAACTCAGGAGAGCCAACCGCTACACCAGCCAATCAAGAAAAGATCAGCGCTTGGCTTAATGAACATGGTTTTGATGCTGCAAAAGTCATGGATGAAAAACATAAGGGTGCAGCTAAAAAAGCCTCCCTTTGCTTGTGGCTTGAAGAACTGGGGGTAGACACACAGAACATGAGTAATACTAATTTAGAGCAAATGGCACAGAAGCTTTACAAGGAACATAGGATATACCCGCCTACCTTTGGCAAAATAGAGCTCCGAGACGGGAGAACTGGCATACCCTTCGACCAACCCATAACTGTAGGCGATGTTTACATGGCGAAATTAATACACATGGTTGAAGACAAAGTGCACGCTCGTTCTACTGGGCCATATTCGCTGATCACACAACAACCATTAGGCGGGAAAGCTCAAATCGGTGGTCAACGCTTCGGAGAGATGGAGGTATGGGCATTGGAAGGCTACGGTGCAGCTCATACACTTCAAGAAATGCTTACCGTAAAATCTGATGATGTGCTTGGACGAGCTAAAGCCTACGAAGCCATTATCAAAGGCGAAGCTATTTGCCAACTTGGTGTCCCCGAAGCATGTAAGGTTCTATTCATGGAATTGCGCAGCTTGGGTTTCGCTGTGGAGCTGATTTCTGAAAATAAAGAAATTTAAATTATTTTACCGACTCTAAACCAATGCTTAGAATTAGCCTGTATTGTGAGGTGATAAATAGATATGGTTCAATTTGATGAGTTAGATGCTATCCGAATAAGCCTTGCTTCGCCAGAGCAAATCAGAAGCTGGTCTCACGGAGAGGTGACTAAAGCAGAGACGATAAACTATCGTACTTTAAAGCCAGAAAGAGACGGCCTCTTTTGCGAAAGGATTTTTGGCCCTACCAAAGACTTCGAGTGCCATTGTGGTAAATATAAAAAGGTGCGGTATAAAGGCGTCATCTGCGATAAATGTGGAGTTGAGGTAGCTCATTCCAGTGTACGAAGAGAGCGTATGGGGCATATTGAATTAGCCGCCCCCGTGGCTCATATTTGGTTCGTTAAATTGGTACCTAGCCAACTTGCACTTCTCCTTAACATCTCTCCACGAAATTTAGAGTCGGTTATCTATTTTGCTCAACATATCATTATCTCAGTTAATGAGGAAGCTCGGGAAGAGAGAATTCGTCGGCTTGAGGAAGAAATAACCCAGAAAATTAGCGAGCGCGAAGACTTGATAAACAGGGAAATTGAAGAATTGCAAGCTAGCGCTAAGCCAGAAGAAGACGATGAGGTTATAGTAGAAAAAGTAAATCAGCTGCGTGCCGGGCTTGTGCAAACAAGAGCAGACCTCGCTGAGGAATTAAAAATAACCAAGGCAGAGATAAAAGATATTAAGCCACTAAAGTTGTTTGGCGAAGAACAATATCAAGGCTTTAAGAATAAGTATGGTGACATTTTCGAAGCGGGTATAGGCGCTGAAGCTATCCTGGAAATCCTGAAAACGTTTGGCGTGGAGGGATTATGTCAAGAACTCTTCAAAGAAATACATGACGCTTCTGGGCAACACCGCAAAAAGCTCAGCAAGCGACTACAACTACTTGAATCTCTCAGGACAAGCGGGAACAAACCTGAATGGATGATTCTGACCGTGCTCCCAGTATTACCACCAGCACTTCGCCCTATAGTCCAGCTAGACGGTGGTCGCTTCGTCATTAGCGATATTAACGACCTCTATCGGCGTGTTATTAACCGCAACAATCGCCTCCGACGCCTTATAGAGTTAGGCGCACCAGAGGTCATTATCCGCAATGAAAAACGAATGCTGCAAGAAGCTGTTGATTCACTTATAGATAATGGGCGAAGGGGACGCGCAGTTACCACTGGTAATAACCACACCCTAAAATCTCTTTCTGCTATGTTGAGAGGAAAACAAGGGCGTTTCAGGCAAAATCTTTTAGGCAAACGAGTAGATTATAGTGGGCGCTCAGTCATCGTTGTTGGCCCACAGCTTAAGCTCCATCAATGCGGCTTGCCACGGCATGTGGCCTTAGAATTATTTAAACCATTCGTCATGCACAAACTTATAGAGAAAGGTTATGCCAATAATGTAAAGGTAGCTCGACGCCAACTGGAGAGAGCCATGCCTGAGGTCTGGGATTTACTTAGCGAAGTAGTCAAAGAACGTCCAGTATTGCTTAATCGCGCCCCCACGTTACATCGCTTGAGCATCCAAGCCTTCGAACCTGTTTTAATTGATGGTAACGCTTTCCAACTTCACCCTTTAGTTTGCGCTGCTTTCAATGCAGATTTTGATGGCGACCAGATGGCAGTTCACATACCGTTATCCCAGGCAGCAGTGAGCGAAGCCAGGGAATATATGCTTAGCGTGCATAACATGTTGCTACCCAGTTGTAGCGAGCCAGTTACAGCACCTAGCCTTGACATTGTCTTTGGCTGTTATTATCTCACCTTCATTAAACCCGGAGCTAAAGGGGAAGGTAAAATTTTCAGTAATTTTGAAGCGGCCAAACTAGCTTGCGAATTAGACATAATTGACTTTAGCGCTGAAATTGAAGTGCGCGACAAAGATAACGGCAGAAAGCGAATAAAAACCACTGTGGGGCGAATTTTATTCAATGATATTTTGCCTCTGCAGCTTCGTTTTTACAATGAAACGGCAGATAAAACCGCATTAAAATCACTGGTGTCTGATTGTATTCGCTTCTTAGGCAACAACGCTACTGCCACTGTCCTTGATAACATTAAGCAAATAGGCTTTGAATACGCTACAAAATCAGGAATTTCTATCGCCATGAACGATATTGAAGAACCCCCCAGGAAAACCAAGTTTCTTAAAGAGGCTGACAAATTAATTGGCATTACTGAAGACCAACTTGCCCATGGCTTTATCACAGAGGATGAGCGCTATGAGAACGCAGTTCGAATCTGGATGGAGACTACTGACAAAATTGCCAAGGATTTGTCTCAATCCTTAGACCGTTATGGTTGTATCTACATGATGGCTACATCAGGAGCAAAGGGTAATATGTCCCAGATTAGCCAGATGGCCGGAATGCGTGGGTTAATGACCGATCCATCAGGGAAAATAATAGACTTTCCTATTAGGTCAAGTTTCCGGGATGGGCTATCCCCTATGGAATATTTCATATCTACGCATGGTGCCCGCAAGGGGTTAGCTGATACTGCTTTGAGGACTTCAGATAGCGGTTACCTTACTCGACGCCTCATAGACATAGCCCAAGATGTTATTGTAACTGAGCAAGACTGCGGTACCACTGAAGGAGTTTGGATATCAGGAGGGCAGGTTGGAGGTTCTCTACCTTCGCTGAGTGAACGGATCATCGGTTATCTAGCGGCAAGCCAAATCGTTAACCCACATACGGGTGAAGTTATTGTTGAACGTAATGAGGAAATTGATGAGGAAAAGGTTAAGCAAATCACTACAACTGATATAACTCGAGTATACGTGAGATCACCTCTCAGTTGTCACTCTAAATTTGGTATTTGCCAATATTGTTATGGTAGAGATCTAGCTAAAAGACAGCTAGTGAATCTTGGCGTTGCTGCAGGTATTGTTGCCGCTCAAAGTATTGGTGAACCTGGAACTCAGCTCACTTTGCGCACTTTCCACACGGGCGGTGTAGTTGGCACCGATATCACCAGCGGATTACCTCGCGTGGAGGAACTTTTTGAAGCCAGAACACCAAAAGGCTGCGCTATCATTTCTGATATTGGTGGCACTGTTGAAGTAGTTGATGAGGAAGGAGGAAACGTGGTCAAAATCACCAGTTCTGAATTTTACCAGGATGAGTATGAATTACCACCAGGGATGGAAATAACCGTAACTGACAGGCAATCAGTTGATGTTGGCACCATTCTATTCTCCTACACCCCTTCTTCACAAGAAAGCAAAGAGCAATTGCCAGCAATAGCTGAACCAGAACCCATAACAGCCAGAACTATGGGACAAGTCATTATCGAAAATAAGCATCTTTATATCAAATATACAGAGGAGGAAGAGAGAGAATACATAATCCCACAGGGTGCTAGACTACGCGTTAAAACAGGAGATGATATTAAAGCAGGTAGCCAGCTCACTGACGGGGTCATTGCCCCGCAAGATATACTCCAGATCTTAGGAAAAGAAGCAGTACAACAATACTTAATCGACGAAGTACAAAAAGTATACCGCTCTCAGGGAGTGAATATACATGAGAAGCATATTGCTACCATTGTTCGTCAGATGTTGAGAAAAGTGAGCATTATTTCGTCGGGCGACACCAATCTCTTACCAGAGCAATTAATTGATCATTCCAATTACGAAGAGGCGAATGCAAGCGTGCTGGCTGAAGGCGGTGAGCCAGCAACAGCACAAACTGTTCTTTTAGGGATAACCAAAGCTAGCTTAAACAAGGACAGCTGGTTAGCTGCCGCTTCTTTCCAAGAGACTAGTCGCGTACTCGTTAATGCAGCGATCAAAGGCAAAATAGACAAACTTAGCGGACTTAAGGAAAATGTTATTCTTGGCAAGCTTATCCCAACTCGAGCATCAATTCATGAGGAGACAAAACCAACAACTTTGCAATTAGAGGTTTAACTATTCCCTTCAACATTAAAGGAGAGGAGTGATGTCAGATACTCAACGGACACCCCACACTCGACACCCTTTACCTGCTGAGAGACGTATGGTTTCAGGCAAACCAGTTATTGAAGACGCGCATATTGATTTAAACCTCCGTCCCAAACACCTCGGCGACTTTGTAGGCCAAGGAAAAGTCAAAGGCAATCTGAAAATAGCTATTGCGGCTGCTCAGAAAAGGCAAGAACCATTGGATCACATTCTCCTTCACGGACCTCCAGGCCTAGGGAAAACCACCCTTGCTTATATTATCGCTATTGAGATGGGTGTCAACATCAAGGTTAGCTCTGGACCAGCCATAGAACGCACTGGAGATTTAGCAGCCATCCTCACTAATTTGCGCGAAGGGGATATTCTTTTTATTGATGAGATTCATCGACTTAGCCGCATAGTGGAAGAAAAGCTATACCCAGCAATAGAGGATTTCGTTTTCGATATCTTCTTAGGCAAAGGCCCTGCAGCCAGGAGCTTGCGCCTGAATTTACCCCATTTCACCCTGATTGGAGCCACTACGAGGTTCGCTTTACTAAGTCCTCCACTCCGCGATAGACTTGGAGCTATTTACCATCTTGATTTTTATGACAAATTAGCGATAGAGAAGATTATAAAGCGTTCTTCAACTATTCTTAAGGTGCCGGTAGAAGATGGAGGAGCTATCCAAATTGCACGACGTGCTAGAGGTACACCACGAGTAGCCAATCGCCTTCTAAAACAGCTGCGGGATTATGCTCAAATCAAAGCAAACGGCGTAATCAGTGAGAAGGTAGCATTGGAAGGGCTTTCAAAACTTGAAATAGACTCAGCCGGTTTAGATGAGGTAGACCATAAGATACTCCATACAATAATTGATAAATTCGATGGCGGCCCCGTAGGACTGGATACCATCTCTGCCTCTATTAGTGAGGATGCCAATACTATCATGGATGTTTATGAACCTTATCTTCTCCAGTTAGGTTTTCTGGAACGCACCCCACGCGGCAGGATAGCCACCAGGCTCGCTTATGAACATCTGGAATTGCCTTATAAGAGAGACTACCGACTTCAAACACAGTTATGGAATCAAGAACAAACTTGAGTCTTTTAACCTTGTAAACCTCTACCTTGCCCATCTTGATATATAGCCTGACCTACAGCCTCTTCCAATATGCAAATACTCACGAATAAGCAGTCCATTCTAATTGAATAATGAGCCTGAATAAAAGGGTTTCAGGCAACCCGGTTAACATCAACAAATCTTGAGATTTATTGAAAGAGATTGGAACGAGCATTCACCATCCTTTCTGCAAATTGATTATCGCTCATCTGATTGGCGATTGTGTTCAGTCCTGCGAAAGTAATACTGAGACGCAGGTAGCTCTCAGTCTGGGGCAATGATTTCAGCTTTTCATATGGTGTCATCACCTCCTCATAAGGATAAGTTTTCTTGATCTTGCCTTTGGGGTCAATAACAGAGACAGGGAAGAAACAGGGACGATGGAAGTTGACATAGGGATTGAAGAAGTCTCTGTTGAATCCATTGATCCGTTCAGCGCAGCTCTGGGTGATATAAGCATATCCTAACTGCTTACGCACCACGGAGCCATTCTTAGATTCCACGAGGCCGTTATCATTGCTGCGTCTGGGTCTGGGTTTAGTAAAGCGGATCAGCAGCTTGTTCAGCAAACGGGCAACTGTATAGTTCATA
>CAZDXE010000009.1:0-28389 GCA_964509565.1 uncultured Dehalococcoidales bacterium
AAAATTGGCCAGCTCTGTAGTTAAGGATGAAAGAGTTGATTGCTTGCATAAAATACTTCCCAAATTGGCTCAGAGGGTGGCTTTGATTAATGTGCCAGCTAGCTGGCCGCCTTCCAGAATTCCCGCAGGGTACTGCATCTCAAGCTCTACGACAGCAAGCCTGGACCGCGGCTTTACCTGGCCAGAGAGCCTCAAAGACGAAATTCACAACCTGGTTGGGGAATATATTACCACTGCTTTTGAAAAAGGTGTCGACTACGGCAAGATGGATAAAGAGGCTGCACTAAAACATATCTACGATATGGACACACAACGATTCACACTATTGAAACATTTCATTCATCAGAAGAAGTGTGATTATACTTTCGCAGTGGCCACTGGTCTGGATGCGGCCTCTCGTTTGTTCTATCACTACTCCGACGAAAAACATCGACGATATGACCCTGATTCACGTTATGAGAATGTGTTACGTGAATATTACACATGGATTGACAAAAATATTGGAGACATCTGGAAATCGTTGGATAACAACACAACACTTTTTATTCATAGTGCCTATGGCACGCAGAGACTTGATGGGCAAATCAACCTTAATGAGTGGTTAGTTCAGGAGGGATATATAAGCCTTGATGAATACCCATCGGAACCGACTGCGTTCAAGGACTTGAAGGTGAATTGGGCGCAAACGAAAGCTTGGGCTACAGGCTATACAGGCCAGATATACATAAACCTCAGGGGTAGAGAAGCCCAAGGAGCCGTCAAGCCCGATCGCTATGATGAGCTATTGGACGAATTGACTGCCAGGATACGACATATCCCTGATGAGTATAGCAAGGCTCTCAATATCCAGGTATTCAGGCGTGAGGATATACACTTTGGCACCTGCGCACAATATGGCCCCGATATGTTCATCAACTTCGATGAGTGCCGCTGGAAGACTAGCGAAATGGTAGGCTACGGTAAAGGAAAGATACATTCACATGATACTCCGTATGGGGTTGATGATGCAGGAAGTGGAATGTATGGGTATTTCTGTATAACAGGTCCTCGCGTGCCAAAAAAGGGGAAGATGGAAGGAGTTTCGGTACTCAATAGTGCGCCGACAGTGCTGGATGTCCTGGGTTTGGGAATTCAGGAGGATATGGAATGCCCGTCTTTGTTGGATATGATAAAGGAGGACAAAGCACCGATAGCACATGACACAGAAGAAAAGGTGCAGTCCCGACTCTCGGCTTTGGGTTATTGACAGTAGAAGCAAAATTTTCAATGGACAGAATAGCTTAATACAGATAAAAGAACTGCTATGCGGGTAATAACCGCTTGAAGCCTGAGCAGTCTGGCCTGACCTCCTTTAAGAACATTAACCAGGCCATATTTTGGGTACCTTCGGCCCGATTTTGGGTGATTCAATTCGCCCTTAAGGATAGCCCAGAGATAGAAAGATTCAACCAGTCACTGAAGTGAGTACGAATTGCTCCACCACTCTAAGCTATCTTTAGACCATGAAGAATTAAGTCTCCGGCTGGCCGAGTGCCTTATTGAATATGACTTCACCTATGGCCAGCCGGCAGAATTTTATAAGTTAATTTTGAGTTAGAATGATAGTCTGCTCTCTCAGCGCTTCAACGGCTTTGTTTATTCAGCCACTCAGGTACGCCTGAGACTACTCTGCGCTCTATTCCTTTGGGTGGCCTTGAGATGCCCCAGAAAAATGTTCCTGGTACCTTGCCTGTGTTCTTCACTGAATATTTCCATCCCACTGACCAATATCCCATGTCTCCAGCTTTCAAGAATAATTTGTTTGCTGTACCATTCTGTAGTTTAAGCGCATCCTTACCCCAGTACATTGTAAATTCCCCTGCTAAAATATAGTAAAATTCATGGCAAGGGCCATAGTATTCGTCTGCAGTTCCATCGTCTTTAGCTTCCAAAGTGAAAACAGTTGTTTGTGTGCCTGGTGGCATGAAATACAGGCCAACACCACCAACTCCTTCAGCTTCCGCTATTCTAGTGATACGAACACCAGGCACTAGACGATCCATACCATGTACCATATCATTTAGCGTGTACACCTTCGGTTCAACTAATGAATTATCCATTCTATTTCTTACTCCTCCTTATTATATTTATTGGTCACTTGCATATCATAATTTCTTGCGGGATATCGTTAAGCCTCTCAGCTCCTGTTTTGGTAACAACGAACTCATCTTCTATCTGAAATGAACCGAGGTCGGGAACAAAGACCTGAGGTTCTATTGAGATGACCGTATTTTCCTTTAATACGCTGTCTCGATAAGCGCTGTTATGAGTTATCTTGTGATAGCCTATAAACGGCCACTCGTGTACTTCAAGGCCTACTCCATGACCTCCTCCCCAACCCTTCTTCTCTGGCCAGGCTTCCATATAGACTTTGCGTACTGCTTTGTCAACATCAGATGCTAAGGTGCCTTCACTTGCAGCTTTCCTACCAGCTTCCTGTGATTGTTTCAGTATCTCGAAAACATCTTTCTGTGCCTGACTGGGCTGACCTAATAAAAAAGGCCTTGAGATATCACAACAATAACCAGCATACATAGTGCCAAAATCCAAAAGGAACCTATCACCTTGCTGCAGGCATCTCTTGCCACATTTCCACCACCATGCAAGATATTTTGAATCTAACCCAGAGTTGGCCATCGTATAATGAGGGAAAAATTCAGAGCCGGCAATGCGGCATACTCGCTCGATCTCCGAAGTGATTTCCAGGTCCAGTATTCCCGGCTTAGCGAATTTTACTGCCGCCTCTATCCCCTTTTTTGCGATACTAGATGCCTGGCGGATACACTGAAGCTCCCAATCAGACTTGACAATTCGTTCATTCTCAATAATGTCCGAAACTGGCTCTATTTCCAATTCTTCCTGGAAATGAGCATATAATGCAGGACCCATAGAGTACTCCCCTACTATACCGACTTTCGGCTTACTCAGACCTATTGACTTCAGATATTGTTTCACAGTATCTACATGGTCTATTGATAATCTGATATTTTTTATCCATGTACAATCAGAAGCGAAATGCTGTGCTTCGTCAATTTCTAGTAAAGCGTCAAATTTCTCATCCTGAGGCAATACCATCATTGTGTCCCCAAAGTAAGGCTCGTAGCCAGACATGTACATTACATGTCCCCTTTGACCAAAGCGAAGGCTGCCAGGGTTTGAGAAAATCACCAGCACATCAAGTCCTCGTTCCTTCATTTGCAACCGAACATTCTTCAGCCTCTTAGAAAACTCGGTTTGTGGCGGTATTGGCGGAGCTGTTTTCATATTATCCATTTCTATCTCCTTTCTTAGATTCTATCCAGTGTTTCCCAAAAGTTTGTTACCTCATAGGCATCACCTTCCTTTTTATTATTGGGCACACAGAACTCCAGTTCCGGCGCTATACGGGATGGGGATGGATTACTCGCTGACCATAAAGGCCTACTGCTATCCCCATCGGTTGCTCTCTACACATAATTCCCTCATTCAATTTTCCACTCTCCCCTTATACCAACATGGGCCCGTTCTGGTCAAGAACGAGTCCATGTATTAAGAGAAGAAATGAGAAAAAGAGGAAACTTCATATATTCATTAGCCCATTTTATCTAATTGATCCTCACAACAATTTACCACCGCTTTTCATTCTATAAGTGTCTCAAATCTATGTCAAATCCCAGTCTCTTTCAATCCAAAATGAACCTGCTCAATATATTCATATATTCACCAAGGGATATAACTCTTCCTCATTACTTCCATATATTCACCCATTGAGTGCATATTCATTCTCTCCATAGCATGGCTTGACCTCCTTTAAGAGCCTTCAGTTCGAGGGATTGACGGTTAGTAAGGAGAAATAGTACTATGATGCAGTTATGAGGATAGAAGCTATACCCCCTGCTGCACGGTATGACGTAGAAGTATCTCGACTGCTGGATTTGGAAGCGAAAAGACAAGCGGATACTATAGACCTCATCGCCTCCGAAAATCATGTTAGCGGTGCCATCCTTAAAACTCAGGGGAGCTCTGCGACTGACAAATATGCTGAAGGATACCCTGGGCGCCGTTGGTACAGCGGATGTACTTACATGGATGCAATTGAAAACCTGGCTATTTCAAGAGCTAAAAAATTATTTAATGCCGAGCATGCTAACGTTCAACCGCATAGTGGTAGCCAGGCTAACATGGCTGTTTATTTAGCCCTGCTGGAGCATGGTGATGTTGTTATGGGCTTGAACCTCAGCCATGGAGGCCATCTTACTCATGGTGCGCAGGTTAATTTTTCAGGAAAGTGGTACAAATTTGTTTCTTATGGTGTCGACCCCAAAACCGAGATGCTTGATTATGATGAAATAGAAAGATTAGCTTTGGAACACAAGCCAAAGCTAATGGTGGCTGGGGCGAGTGCCTACTCGCGAACTATTGATTTTGAGAGATTCCGTTATATAGCTGATAAGGTGGATGCCAAATTGTTGGTTGATATGGCTCATATAGCTGGAATAGTGGCTGCTGGACTTCATCCCAGTCCCCTGCCGCATGCACATGTGGTTACTTCCACTACCCAAAAAACTCTGCGGGGTCCCCGAGGTGGCTTCATTTTGTGTCGTGAAGAGCTAGCCTCAGCTATTGATGCTGCTGTTTTCCCAGGCGTACAAGGTGGCCCTTTAATGCACAGTATTGCTGCTAAAGCTATATGCTTTTTTGAGGCTGCCCAACCTGAATTTGTAAATTATCAACAATCAGTGTTAAGAAACGCTCGTGCTTTGGCTTCCAAACTTCAGGAATATGGATTGCGTCTGGTTTCTGGTGGCACAGATAACCATCTTGTTCTTGCCGATCTTTCTTCCATGGGAATAAATGGTAAAGAAGCTGAAGAAATGCTGGAAGCGGTTGGGATATTAGTAAACAACGAAAATATTCCTTTTGATCCCAAGCCACCTTATATTGCTAGTGGTATTCGCTTAGGTACACCTGCAGTAACCACAAGGGGATTTGGCGTGGAGGAAATGCAGCGAGTCGCCTCTCTTATTTTTGAGGTTCTACATCACCCTGGGGATAAACTCGTTTCGAAACAGGTGCGTGAAGAGGTAAAAAGGATGTGCCGGTGTTTCCCTATACGTAGAGAGGTATAGGGACGTTTTTGCTTTGAGACGATAATTCATATCGACAACTTATCGATTTGATATTTTCCTTTGCTATTTACCTATCAAGGGAACTTTTTGGTTAGCAAACTGATGACAAGCGTTTTCTATGGCTGGGTGATAGTAGCTGGAGTTTCTGTTATTTTATCGTTGCAGTGGGGTTGTATTGATAGCTATGGCATTTTCCTCACAGAGCTGCACAGTGATTTGGGTTGGACGAAAACAGCAATTTCTGGAGCCTATTCCTTGTTTTCTATTATAAGTTGTTCTCTTTCCATTGTAACGGGAAGGCTAAATGACAGATATGGACCCAGATTAATTCTCATGATTTCTATCATCGTTATGGGCACAGGCTATATTCTAATGTCTACGCTTAGTGCGCTTTGGCAGCTATATGTTTTCTACGGGGTTATAGCAGCTATTGGGACAAGTTTTGGCTGGGTGCCAGCGATTTCAACAGTATCTCGCTGGTTTGCACGGAAAAGAGGTATGGCTTTGGGAATCGCACAGGCTGGGGCAGGGATAGGGTCATTCATCATACCACCTCTTTCTCAATTTCTTATCCTCAAATTCGGCTGGCGTGTCTCCTATTTAATTCTGTCTGGCTTTCTTTTCGTCATGGGTATTCCTGCTTCCAGATTGATGAGGCTTAATCCATCGAAGAAAGGGCTTTATCCTGATGGGATGGAAGAGAGTATAGAGAACAAAGAGAGTGCTAATTCTATGCCTAGCGTAGTAGATTTTTCCTTTCGACAGGCACTCAGAACAAGACAGTTTTGGTTGTTGTTTATGATGTATGCTATCGCTGCTTTGCCTATTGGCATGTTGGTTCATTTAAAAGCGTATATGCTTGAGTTTGGTATCTCAGAAATGACTGCTGCCACTGTTATTGGTATTAGAAGTGCAGCTTTTGTAGTGGGTGCGCTAGTAATAAGCAAACTCTCGGATAGAATTGGGAAGAGAGTGCCTTTCTTTATTTGCTTCTTTGTAATGGCAGCAATGATGTTGTGGCTTATAAGAGCAACGCAGCCATGGGAATTCTATTTGTTTTCTATTATTTCTGGCTTTAGCTGGGGGAATATTGTATTATTCCCTGCAATAGCTGCTGACTGGTTTGGAACGAAATTTCATGGTAGCATTTATGGAGCGTTTGAGATGGGTTTTGGCATTGCAGCAGGAATTGCTCCATTATTAGCTGGCTATATTTTCGATACTAGGGGAAGTTACGAACTGGCTATCATCATCATGGCAACAGCGCTTTTTATAGCTATGGGGCTGTCTTGCGTAATTAGCTCACCTCAAGAGCAAGCTGGATTCAGGTAGAGGGAAGCAAAGTTAGTTTTATTTTGTGTCTTAAAAAACCGATCTTGACGAACCCCGTTGTAGTATTTTTCGGAAGGTAATATGGCTGATAAATCAAGAAAGGGAATTTTCTATGGTTGGGTAATAGTGGCTGCGGCTTCCTTGATTATAGCATTGGTGTGGGGTTCTGATGAAACTTACGTCATTTTCCTCCCCGAATTGTGCCAGGAGTTGGGCTGGACAAGAACAGTTGTATCTGGAGCATACTCCCTGGGTTTTATTATAGCGACTGTTTTAGGCATAGCGGCAGGAAGGTTGAATGATAGGCACGGCCCTAAATTAATGCTCATAATTTGTATTGTTATCTCAAGTTTGGGCTTTGCACTGATGTATACAATGGAGGCTACTTGGCAGCTTTATTTATTTTATGGGGTTATAGCGAACGTTGGAATGGGCTTTGCCTGGGTGCCAGCGATTTCAACAGTAACCCACTGGTTTGTAAAGAAAAGGGGAATGGCTTTGGGAATTGCGGAAGCTGGGATAGGGGTAGGGCTATTTATCATGCCACCATTTATTCAATTTATTATGATTAGATTCGGCTGGCGCATCTCTTACCTGATCTTATCTGGCCTCCTTTTAGTTATAGGTCTTCCTGTCTCCACGTTGATGAGACTCGATCCATCAGAGAAAGGACTTTATCCTGATGGTGTTGAAGAGAGTATAGGGAACAAAGAGAATAATGATTTCACATCTAGCACTGCCGATTTTACGTTTAGGCAGGCAATTGGGACGAATCAGTTTTGGCGCTTGTTTGTAATTAACACTGTTTATTCTTTACGCATCGGCATCGCAATTCACTTAAAAGCATATATGATTGGTTTTGGTATCCCGGAAATGGTTGCCGCTACGGGCATTGGCCTTCGTAGTGGAGCTTACACGGTAGGTGCAATAGTAATAAGCAGACTCTCAGATAGAATCGGAAGGAAAATACCTTTCATTGTTTCTTTCTTCATAATGGCGGCGATGATGTTGTGGCTTACGAAGGCAAGACAGCCATGGGAATTTTATTTGTATTTTGCTATTGCTGGTTTTAGCGCGGGAAGTTTTGTATTATTCCCAGCAGTAATTGGCGATTGGTTTGGATTGAAATTTCATGGTAGCATTCTCGGCTTGTTAGATTTAGGAACTGGAATTGGTGCTGCAGTCGGTCCATTATTGGCTGGGTATATTTTTGATTCCAGAGGAAGCTATGAATTAGCCATCATAATCACGGCAATAGCACTTTTCATAGGAGCGGGTTTGTCTTTCTTTATCGAAGCGCCCCCTAAAAGCGAGTTAATTTGAGCAAGAGAAAACAGGGGCAGATATATATATTGCGTGGAGAAATCTCAACATCAGACACCGCCCTTACGTTTTTTACTAGAGGAAACACAATTAGCAAGGAGGAAATATGATTGGCAAGACAAAAACAAGCATTTTCTATGGTTGGGTAATAGTGGCTGCTGGCTTCGTGATACTGATGATAGCGTGGGGGCTACTGTACTCTTACGGTGTTTTCTTCGAAAATTTATCTAAGGAATTTGGATGGTCAAGAACTATGGTATCAGGAGCCTATTCGGTTTTTATGGTGCTCCATTGCGCTCTCTATCCTGTGGTGGGAATGTTAAATGACAAATATGGACCACGAAAATCGTCGCTATTCTGTGCTATTCTCATGAGTAGTGGCTTTGCATTGATGTCTTATATTAGTGCTCCGTGGCAGCTTTATGCGCTCTACGGTGTTGTAATAGGGAGTGGGATAAGCTTCGTATATATACCTATTACTTCCACAGTAACGCATTGGTTTGAGAAAAGAAGAGGAATGGCATTGGGAATCGTTACTGCGGGGGTAGGCATGGGCACAATGACTTTGTTGCCTTTTGCCCAGTTCCTGATTTCTAATTTTGGCTGGCGCAGCTCCTATTTAATCATAGCTATCTTTCCACTTATCATAATTCTGCCTGTCTCTCGCTTGCTAAGGCTAAATCCTTCAGAAAAAGGGCTTCTTCCTTATGGATCAGGGGAAATAGCCAGTAACAGAACTGATAATTCTCTGGCCAGCACGAGGAATTTCACTCTCCGCGAGGCAGTTAAAGAAAGAAATTTCTGGATTCTTTTCACAATTGGTGCCTTTAGTTTCTTGGCTGTTCAGCTTATTATGGTTCATTTGAAAACAAACATTACTGATGTTGGGATTTCGCCAATGACTGCAGCTACCATTCTTGGTACGGTGGGAGGAGCTAGCCTTCTAGGTAGAATAGCAGTAGGCGGCGCCTCAGATAGGATAGGTAGAAAGCAAGCTTATTTCATTGCTCTGTTTTTAATGGCCATAATGATGGTGTGGTTGCTCGAAGCAAGGCAGCCCTGGCAATTTTTCGTCTTTTCTGCCATTTTTGGCTTTGGCTATGGTGGATGTGTTCCATTGCCTGCGGCTATGATTGGAGATTGGTTTGGTGCGGAATCGCATGGCCGTATTCTCGGAGTTTTATCTCTGTCAGGAATGGTCGCAGGAATTGGGCCGATAATAGCTGGTTATATTTACGATGTTAAAGGGAGTTACGATCTAGCTTTTATTATAGCAGCAGTAATGCTTTTTATGGCTATGTGTTTATCTCTTGCAATTAAAGCACCACATGGCCCAAAAATAACGCTAGCAGAGCGCTTCTTCTAGATTTGCCTTGCTTTTCAGATATGGTTGACTTTAAGAAACAGCGATAGCCTCGTGCTATAATTAATTTAATATTTCTGTATTTGGGAGGAGTTAAAAACAATGGATGAACTCAAGGTGTTTACAGGCAATGCTCACCCTACTTTAGCCCGTGGAATATGTGATTACCTTGGTATACCTCTTGGTAAAGCCGATGTTTTCGAATTTAGCAATGAAAATATTTTTGTTCGCATCTTAGAAAATGTTCGTCAGCGAGATGTTTTTGTTATACAACCAATTTGCTCTCCGGTTAGTAAAAGTTTGTTTGAACTTCTTATCATGATAGATGCTTTTAAACGAGCTTCAGCAGGGCGAGTCACTGCGGTTATACCTTATTATGCCTATGGACGTACTGACAAGAAAGACCAGCCTCGAGTACCTATCACTGCTCGCTTAATTGCTGACCTGATTACTACTGCGGGGGCTAATAGATTGCTTACTGTGGATCTCCATGCTCCTCAAATCCAGGGATTTTTCACTATACCAGTTGATGAATTGACTGCTTTTTCTATCCTGAGCCAATACTTTAAGGAAAAAGCTCTAAATAATCTGGTGGTGGTTGCTACAGATATTGGCATCTCTAAGCGAGCTCGTGATGTAGCTGCTAGCCTGGGAAGCCCTCTGGCCATCATCGAAAAGAGGCGCTTGGGGAATACCGACACTACTGAAACTACCAATATTATCGGCGAAGTTCAAGGGATGCGTATATTGACCGTTGATGATGAGATCGATACTGCTGGCTCTTTAATTGGCGCAGCAAATTCCCTTATGGAGCATGGCGCTACAGAGATTTATAGTTGTTGCATTCACCCCGTATTCTCAGGGTTAGCCTTGCAGAGAATAGCCTCCAGTCCGATAAAAGAAGTGGTGGTTGTTGATACAATCCCTGTTACCAACGGTAAAAAACTGGATAAGATTACTGTTTTGCCGATAGCTTCGCTTGTTGGCGAAGCTATCCATCGTATTCACACCGGCTTATCTATAGGAGCCATGTTTGAGTAAAAATTGCTAAATGCAAAGGGGGAGCAAATAGTAAGGCTTATTTAGTTTTTTGCGAAGTAAAAATGTTTAAGTGGTTGAGTGGAATAGCTGGCTCCAATGAGAAGGAACTAAAACGTCTCCGACCTTCGGTCGACCGCATAAATTCATTGGAACCTGAATTTGAGAATCTCACTGGTAGCGAGCTTCAGGCTAAAACCGATGAGTTTAGAGGTCGACTAAGTGGTGGCGAAGCTCTAGACGAAATCTTACCCCAGGCTTACGCGGTAGTGAGAGAAGCAGCCAAGCGAACTATTGGACAGAGACATTTTGATGTTCAGCTAACGGGTGGCATTGTTCTTCACCAGGGTAAAATAGCTGAGATGAAGACAGGTGAAGGGAAAACTTTAGTGGCTACCCTACCTCTCTATCTAAATGCTCTTAGTGGAAAAGGTTGCCACCTCGTTACCGTTAATGATTATCTCGCCAGGCGTGATTGCCATTGGATGGGCTCTATTTATCATGCTTTAGGAATAAGCGTGGCATGTATTAATCCCCAGAAAGGCTCAGACCAACCAGCCCCCTCGTATATTTATGACCCTACTTATAATTCGGAGGATGAGAGATGGAATTTCCTCCGCCCTATCACCCGCCGACAGGCTTATGAAGCAGACATAACATATGGTACAAACAACGAATTTGGTTTTGATTATCTCAGGGATAATATGGTTCTAGACTTATCACAGTGTGTTCAACGCCCGCTTAACTATGCCATTGTTGATGAAGTGGATAACATCCTGATTGATGAAGCTCGCACTCCATTAATCATAAGTGGTCCTGCGGAGGAAGCAACTCAGGAATATCATATCTTTGCTCAACTGGCTTCCCACCTTAGCAGGGATGAGGATTACACCATTGATGAGAGGACACGTACTGTCAGCCTCACTGATAGTGGTAACACCAGGGCGGAGAACATGCTAAGGAAGGAAGGTTTGCTTAAAGCGCCCAGCCTTTATGACCCCTCCAATTATTTTCTCACGCAATATTTGAACAATGCGCTCAAGGCGCATGTTTTGTTTAAGAAAGATCGTAACTATGTGGTTAAGAATGGGCAAGTTATCATTGTGGATGAATTCACTGGCAGATTAATGTTCGGGCGAAGATACTCTGAGGGATTACACCAGGCTATTGAAGCCAAAGAAGAAGTGAAGATTCAACGCGAAAGTACTACCTTGGCCACTATCACCTTTCAGAATTATTTCCGCATGTATCAAAAATTGTCTGGTATGACCGGGACTGCTGCCACTGAAGCTGAGGAGTTTCATAAGATTTATAAATTGGAAGTAGTGACCATACCTACAAACAAAACGCTAGCTCGCACTGAATATACTGATCAGATTTACAAAGATGAGAAGGCTAAGTTTGCCGCGGTAGTCCGGGAAATTGAGCAGTTGCACGCGCAGAAGAGGCCAGTTCTTATAGGCACAGTGTCTATTGATAAATCAGTGGAATTAAGTGACTTGTTAAAAAGAAAAGGCATATCGCATCAAGTATTGAATGCCAAGAACCATGAAAAGGAGGCAGTAATAATTGCCCAGGCCGGGCGTATAGGAGCGGTAACCGTGGCTACTAATATGGCAGGGCGTGGCGTGGACATCATCCTTGGTGGCAATCCTGAGGGGCGCGATTTCGAAGAATGGGAAAGGGAGCACAATAAAGTAATTGAGCTTGGTGGGCTTTACATTATTGGCACTGAACATCACGAAGCCAGACGTATTGATAATCAGCTTCGTGGGCGAGCAGGAAGACAGGGCGACCCTGGCAGTTCGCGTTTTTACGCTTCCTTAGAGGATGAAATCCTCCGCCGCTTTGGCGGCGACCGTGTTAAAGGATTTATGCAATGGGCTGGAATGGATGAGAATTCCCCTATTGAGCATCCCATGATAACTAAAGCTATAACGAATGCTCAGATGCAGACAGAAGGCTATCATTTTGATATGCGTAAGCATCTTGTGGAATATGATGACGTAATTAACACGCACCGTGAGATAATTTACGCTGAGAGAAAGAAAATTTTGAGTGGTGCTGACCTCAAGGCGAACATAACGTCTATGCTCGAGGATGAAATTCAAGGTGTGATAGATGCTCATTTTGACCGTAGCCTGAGCGAATTGGACTTAGCAGGTTTGCTTGAAGACATTTCCCATATTTTCCCCCTACCACCACAATTCAAGGGGGATGGTCTTTCAGGGCTCAACGATAAACAAATCTCAGAGAAATTGAGTCGTTACAGTATTGAATTTTATAATCAGCGAGAGCATGAGATGGGCGCTGATAGTATGCGCATAGTAGAGAGGTTGGTGATGCTCCGTGTCGTCGATGGACTATGGAAAGGACATCTTACCGCCATGGAGCACATGCGGCAGGGAATAGGTTTACGCGCTGCTGGCCAGCAAGACCCGCTGGTGGTATATAAGAAAGAGGGGCGCATTCTTTTCGATGCTCTTTTGGCTAGCATTCAACATGACGTTGTCCACAGTATTTACCATGTTGGCATTAAGAAAGAACCATTGCACAAAAAAGAAGCTGTGGTAGTCGGTAGGAAGGTAGCAGGTAAGAAAGTGGGGCGCAATGACCCCTGCCCCTGTGGCTCAGGCAAGAAATACAAATATTGCTGTGGTAGGTAAGTTTTGCTGCTAACATCATTTGGGAAGCGGTAGATTCCAGAAGTCAATAAAAGCCTTAATCTATGAGTTGTTTGAGGTGTTAAAATATAAGTGTGGCTGGAAGTTTATAAAGTGTTTGATGGAACATTATAATATGTAGGAAGTGAATACAGTATTGAGCAACACGAGTGATACACAGGCAATTCAATGTCTCAAAGAATCCATTGCTGCTGGCAAGCACTGGTATGTATCCTTGCTTGAGGCGATCAAGTTATGGGCTAGTACTGAGGAGAATTACAACGAGCGTCACTATTGCTATCTTATTGACAATGAAGCTTTTGATTGGCATGTCCTGGCGGAAAGGTTGTGTGAAGAGATTAGTGGGTTTATACCAGATAAAGAACTAGTTGAGCTTCTTTTCTTCGACCAACCGCCGATAGAATTGCCTGAAGGTGAATTTAAAAAATTGATTGGCAACGCCAAATATCAAGCTTACCTTAATTATCTTTACGGCGTCCTTATGGAGGAAATTTTAATTTTGGCTGTAACTGAAGAGGTGCGTAAAAGAAGGAGTGTCCTGAGTTTAAATGAGGACAACAGTATAGTTGATGAGGCCTACCGACGCATCTATGGCGCTGCGCAGCTGGAGTTAGTAAATCTCTTTAGAAAAGAGAAAAATTACCCGAGACGCAAATCCATGAGCCTTGGGGAATTCAAGGAATTTATTTACTGGTTATTTAAACAGCGTCTAAAGAGATGTGACAAATCTCGCGTTGCCAGTGATACCAAGAAGGCTTTACTAAAGTTACGTTTCTATATGAAGCTAAAAAACCGCAAAGCTTCTCAGCCACTCTGAGATGATTCCAAATTTAATCTTTCCAATTTATCTTCAAGCGTGCGAAGTTTTTCTTTGCCTCTTTCAATAATATGTGGTGGCGCCTTGTTTAGAAAAGCGCTATTCCTTAACCTCGTATTAAGTTGCGCAATCTTGGTTTGGGTTATTTCTATTTCCTTTAGTAGGCGCTTCTTTTCAGCAAGTTGGTCTACCATGCCTGCCCATGGTAAAACTAACTCTGCTCCTCTTAGTACTATAGCCAATGCGTCTTCTTCAGTTTTCCTTTGCCCTCGAACCGAAATGATGAGGGGGTGGGCATGTCCTAAAGTTTCTATGGCTTTAGTTTGTGAGGTGATGCAGGATAAGAATTCATCAGTGTAGACCCGAGCTTCAATCCACTTGGAAGGCGCTACTCTATATTGGGAGCGAGCATTACGGATAGAGCGGATAATTTCTATCACCACATCCATAGCCTGTTCCGCTTCGTGGTCGGTGGATTTATTATTGCTGGTAGGGTACGGCGCTACCATTATGGAGGCTGGCATTTGGTCTTTGTTAGGCAGGTGTTGCTTTAAATTCTGCCATAGTTCTTCGGTGATGAAAGGCATGAAGGGATGCAGAAGACGAAGTGATGTTTCTAGAATTTTCACCAGGAAGGGGAGGGGGGAGGGAAGTGGTTGGTAGCGGAGGCGCACCTTGGCAATTTCAATGTACCAATCGCAAAACTCTGACCAGATGAAATCGTAGATTTGCTGTTCTGCTTCACCAAATTGGAAGTTCTCCATAAGGTTGCTGACATTGCTGATTCGGCTGTTGAATCTACTACAAATCCAGCGGTCCTCTAATTTCTGTGGGTTTTCTGTTTCTATTGTAACCAGTGTTTGGTTATTCAATATCTCTGCATCCATGCTCTGCAGGACAAATCTGGTGGCATTCCATAGTTTATTGCTAAAATTACGACTGGCTTTTAGCCTGCCTTCTCCAAGACTTATGTCATTGCCTGGGGAGCTACCTGTGGTTAAAGCAAAGCGAAGAGCATCGACTCCATATTCACTGATGGCTTTGGTAGGGTTAATGACGTTACCTCGTAGCTTGCTCATTTTCTCGCCGTTTTCGTCTCTAAGCAATCCGTGGAGATATATGGTATGGAAAGGTATTTGGCTGGTATCTTCCAACCCCATCATAATCATTCTGGCTACCCAGAAGAAAAGTATGTCATAGCCAGTTTCCATTACTGAGGTGGGATAGAAATAGCGAAGGTCATTGGTATCGTCTGGCCAGCCCAATGTGGAGTGTGTCCACAACGCTGAGCTAAACCAGGTATCAAGGACATCAGCATCTTGAACGATCCGATTTGAGCTGCAATGCTTACAACTCAAGGGTTCATCTACAGAAGCCGTTAATTTACCACAGTCTTGACAGTACCACACTGGAATGCGGTGGCCCCACCATAGCTGGCGGCTTATACACCAATCCCTGATGTTCTCCATCCATTCAAAGTACACTTTGGTGAAGTGCTCTGGAATTATGGTGATGCTGCCTTCCCTGACAGCCTTAATGGCCGCTTCGGCCAGTGGTTTTGCCTGAACGAACCATTGCAGGCTGACTTTGGGCTCAATCATTGTTTGGCAACGGTTGCAATGCCCCACTGAGTGGGGATGGGGTTCGATTTTCTCTAGTAATCCTGCAGCTTTTAGGTCAGCCACTACATTATCCCTGCAAGCGAAGCGCTCTAGATTTACATAGGGCCCAGCGTTCTCATTCAGAGTAGCGTCAGGGTTCATAATATCTACCAGTGGCAAATTATGTCGTTGAGCTACTTCAAAATCTGTAGGATCGTGAGCCGGAGTTATCTTTAGCGCGCCAGTGCCAAAGGAGGGATCAACAGCATCATCAGCAATGATGGGAATTTTCTTACTCATGATGGGTAAGATGACGCTTTTACCCACCAAATTTCTGTAGCGCTTATCAGCGGGGTTTACTGCTATGGCGGTATCCCCGAAAAATGTTTCAGGCCGTGTAGTAGCTACAGTGATAAAATCCTTCCCACTAGCCAGAGCATAACGGATATAATAGAGGTGGCCTGCAATCTCTTTATGTTCAACTTCAAGGTCGGAAAGGGCAGTCTGACAACGTGGACACCAGTTTATTATCCTTTCACCACGGTAAATTAAGCCCTTATTGTGTAGACGAACAAAGGCAGTGCGCACTGCTCTACTCGGGTTTTCATCAAGCGTAAAGCAATCCCGTGTCCAATCACATGAAGCTCCCATCATCCGATGCTGATAGTTAATATTCCTTCTGCTTTTATTTGCCCATTCCCAGGCTGTTTCCGAGAATTTTTCCCTGCCTATGCCATTTCTGGTCAATCCTTGTTCAGCCAGCTTTTGCTCTACGATTACTTGTGTAGCAATGCCTGCATGGTCAGTGCCAGGAAGCCATAAGGTAGGCTCTCCTCTCATTCTGTGCCACCTGACCATGATGTCCTGTAAAGTATCGGTTAAGGCATGGCCCAAGTGGAGTTTGCCCGTGACATTGGCTGGTGGCATGATAATGACAAATGGTTTCTTGCCAGGGTCTATTGTGGGCTTAAAATAGCCTTGCTCCAGCCAGAAAGCATACCACTTCTCCTCTATTTTGCCTGGCTCGAAGGCTCTAGGAATTAAATTTATCATTATCTAGCTATAGTTGCTTTTAGACTTCGTAGTAAGTAATACTGCCACTTTATCCAGAATCTTATCAGCTATTTCTCGTTTGGGCAGAAGAGGAATGCTATCAACGTTATTTTTCCTGTCAATTATGGTTACCCGATTATCATCGGCATCGAAACCGCTGTCGCTGGCCATGATGTCATTAGCTACAATGAAGTCAATTTCTTTTTGCTGCAACTTTTGCCTGGCATTTTCCACCAAATTGCTACTCTCGGCAGCGAACCCCACTTTAATGAAATCACCCTTTATGCTGCCCAAAATATCTTGGGTGCGCTCCATTTCTAAAGTTAATCCAGCACTTTCCTTTTTTATTTTCTCATCCAATTCCCTCAAAGGACAATAATCAGCCACAGCAGCAGCCATGATTAAAACATCAGTTTGAGAAGTAGCAACTCTTACCGCTTGATGCATCTCCCGCGCAGTGCAGATGTTGATTATTTCCATGCCAACGGGCTTAGCAAGCGAGGTTGGCGCTGTTATCAATGTTACCATGGCTCCTCTGTCGCGAGCTGCCTCAGCTAGCGCATAGCCCATTTTCCCTGAGGAGCGGTTAGTTATACAGCGAACAGGGTCGATAGGTTCCTGGGTGCCGCCTGCAGTTACCACAATATGCTTTCCAGCCAGATCACCATTTTTCCCTAGCACCTGGCAGATGGAGCCTACAATATCAGTGGCGTTAGCGAAGCGTCCTAAGCCTTTCTTACCCGATGCCAATCTGCCCGAAACTGGTCCCACAATAGTAAAGCCGCGTGCTTTCAGCTTGGATAAGTTGCCTTGGGTGATAGAATTTTCGAACATATTTACGTTCATGGATGGTGCTATAAGTATGGGAGATTTGCTTGCCAGCACAGTAGCACACAGCATGTCATCGGCGACGCCTGAAGCTAGCTTGGCGATGTTGTTAGCTGTAGCTGGGGCAATGGCTATTATATCAGCTGTAGCCAATGATATATGTTCGACCTCGGATTCGGAGCTCAGAGTAAACATATTAGTAACTACAGGTCTTCCAGTGATGGTCTGGAATGTTAGAGGAGCTATGAATTTGGTAGCTGCCTCAGTCATAATTACATCTACGTTTGCTCCTGATTGGGTTAACTGGCTAGCGATGTCCACTGCCTTATAAGCAGCGATGCTTCCTGTAACTCCTAAGACAATAGTTTTCCCTTTTAGCATGGCATCTCCTCGGCTAATCTTTCACCTTATTCATCTTGTAAATCAGAAGTAGTCCAATTAATGATAAATGGGGATTTACTATTTCTATTTGGGGTATCTCTTTAGCCAGGTAAGCCTGCCCGCCAGTAGCTACCACTTTTGACTTGCATCCTAATTCCTTCTCTATGTGCTGTAATATGTTCTTGATAAAGCCAATATAACCGAAGAACATACCTGATTGTATGGCAGAGATAGTGTTGTTGCCAATAACTTGTTTAGGGCATGTTAACTCTACTCGAGGAAGCATCGCAGTGCGGGCAAACAGCGCCTCGCTAGCGATATTGATTCCTGGGCCGATAACTCCACCAAGATAATTACCTTCTTTGGAAACGACATCAAATGTGATAGCAGTGCCAAGGTCCACGATAATTACTGGCTCTCCATAAAGGTGGTGAGCAGCAACGGCATTCACCACTCGGTCAGGACCAAGCTCCCGAGGATTATCTACACAGATACGTACTCCTGTTTTTGTGCCGGCTCCAACTACTAGAGGCGAAGTGCCTAAATACTGTTGGCACATTTCTTGGAAAACAGCCACCAATGGCGGGACAACACTGCACAAAGTAACTCCTGTGATTTTAGAGGTGGACAACTTTTGGCGCTGGAGAAAAATAAGCAATAGAGCCCCATATTCATCTGCCGAGCGGTCAACCTCAGTGCTTAGCCGCCAAGTAGCTTTCAGCCTATCATCATCAAATATGCCTAATTTAATACTGGTGTTTCCAATGTCAATAGCTAGCAGCATAATGACTAATCCACTATTTTGCAGGAATGTGGGATGAGTATAGCATCTTGGTTTAGCTTTCGCTACTGTTGTTTGTAAGTATTACTCCTAGCCATCTGGTTAACTTGCTGGCATTATCACCCACGATGAATTTAGTTCCCATAACTATTACTTAGGGTAAAGATAAATGGTGTGGGCGCTAACTAGTTAAAGCCATCTCCGGTGATGCAGGTAAGCAAACATGCCTGTACCTGTAAGTGCCATAGCAGAGAGCAATATACCAAGAGGTAATAGATTGACGGATGCCGTTCCCCCAGGTAAAGGGACGTTCATACCAAAGATGCCGGACAGTAAAGTAGGCGGTGCTAGAATTGCCATAACGATAGTTAGCACGCGCATTATCTCTTGAATACGATGTGAAGTTAACCAATTACTGGTTTCGGCAAGTCCATCTACAACCTCTTTGCAATCCTCGAGTTCATCCCAAATCTTACGGATATGGTCGGCAATGTCACCAAAATAAATTTCTTGCTCCTCTTTGAAAAAGGGGTATTCTTCCTTCTCGAGTATCTCGAGTACCGGGATCTGAGGGCGAATGACACGGCGGAAGGAAATGAGGTCACGCCGAATCAAGGAGATTTGGCGGACTGTCTCAGGAACAGCTTTTGTGAAGATAACCTCCTCTATGTCATCAACACTTTCTGTGATCTTGCCAAGGATAGGAAAGCAGTAATTAACTAATCTATCAAGAATGTGGTATAGGAGGAAGCTTGAGCTTTTTCCTAAGTAGGTCTGGCGGCTTTTCTCAAGAGTTTGGCATTCGTGAAAAAACTTGCTTAGTGGTTTGAGATTAGCTGAGCAGTGCACTGTGACAACATAATTCTCCCCAATAAAAATATCTACCTCACTGGATCGTGTTATGCTGTTTTCTCTATCAAAAACAGGGAAATGTAGGATTATGAACAGGTGGTCTTTATATTCGTCTATTTTCGGACGTTGCGCACGGCTAAGAACATCATCTAAATTGAGAGGATGAAAGTTAAAATGCTGATCCAGAAATTTAACTTCGTTGCTGGATGGCTTTTCAATGTAAATCCAGCTTAGTTTGCCTTCGCTAATTGAATGTACGTTGTGCTCTTCCTGTTTAGTGGTTGTCATAAATATTTACTACCGAAGGAGATTTCTTACATTCTACCACTAATTTCATTGCTAGACTAGCGCCTGTCTATCATCAATCTCTAATAGGTTGTGCATACCATGAGAGGCCTGCTACCCCTCTCCAACACTCATACCTGCTCTTCAAGATAATAAGCTTTCTTTTAAAGAAATATAAGCTGCCTGGTTTTCTCATTCTGGTAACCCCTTATGCCAGGTTAATATCATCACTAGCCATGCCATTACTGTTACCTGTGTATCTTAGTAGAACTTAGCTCAGCCAATGAGTATTTTCCTGTCTTAAGCACAGGGACTTGACAAAATATAACAAGGAGTGTTTATAATATAAGTGGGAAAAAGTGGGAGAAAAGGGAGGTTTTTGCAGGAAAATGTTTTTTGGCGAATATTCATACAAAGTTGACGAGAAGGGGAGGGTCCCTCTGCCGCCAAAATTCAGGCGGGAAATGAAAGAAACTGTAATCTTAGCCAGGGGAACAGAAAAATGCATTGATATTTACTCTCCGTCTGAGTGGAAAAGGTTGGCTGACACTTTAGCTGCTAAGGCAGTGACTCCAGCTAATCTAAGAAAACTGAACCGCGCCATCTTTGGGTCAGCCTTCAGTGCCTCCTTTGATAAGCAAGGTAGAATAACATTACTCACCCCACTACGCAGTTACGCTGGAATTAGAGATAACGTAATTGTCGTTGGCGTTAATAATCGTGTTGAACTTTGGGATGAGGAATTATGGAAGACTGAGAAAGCTGCAGACGATGAACAGGCATCTCAAATTATGGAGAGCCTAGAAATATAGCTAATGAATGAGATTATGTCTTCACCAACGCATATACCTGTTTTGCTGAATGAAGCCGTGGAAGCATTGCAAGCTCAGCCGGGAGGACGCTTTATTGACTGTACCATAGGCTCAGGCGGGCATGCTGCTGCTATTTTGGAAAGCATTTTACCCCAAGGGAAACTATTAGGCATTGATGCTGATCCCGAGGCTATCAGAGCAAACAAAGCTAGATTTAATAACTATAGTGAAACAGTCATCCTGGTTAATGACAATTTTGTCAACCTTAAAACTATTTGTAGCAAATACAAATTCTATCCAGTTGACGGCATTCTTTTTGACCTCGGTGTTTCTTCAAGGCAATTGGATACAGCCCAACGTGGCTTTAGCTTTCGGCGTGAAGCTCCTCTTGATATGAGATTCGGCTCTGAACAAAGACTAACCGCTGCTGATATCATCAACACCTTTCCTGAACAAGAGTTAGCTCATATTATTAAGGAATATGGAGAGGAGCACCACAGCCGACGAATAGCACAGCACATTGTACAGAACCGCTCCATCACATCTACTGTACAACTTGCTCAGGTAGTGGAGCAAGCTCTTGGCCATAAACACACCAAGATTCACCCCGCTACCAAGACTTTTATGGCACTCCGCATCGCTGTTAACAAAGAGCTAGACAATCTAAAAACGGCTCTGAAACAAACGATAGACCTCCTTCGTTTTCAAGGCAGGTTAGTGGTTATCAGCTATCATTCTCTAGAAGATCGCATAGTCAAGGAGTTTATGCGACACGAAGCTAGTAGCTGCATCTGTCCACCAGAGACAATAGTATGTCGCTGTGGGCATGTACCTACCTTAAAACTCATATCAAGAAAGGTCATTAGACCTACTTTGTTGGAGATAGAATCCAACCCGCGCAGCCGCAGCGCTAAAATGAGAGTAGCCGAACACCTGCGATAAGCAAGAACATTTATAATAACAAAGGAGGTAAAAATGGCAAAGAGAATTGTTTCCGCTATTGATGTAGGTACAAGTAAGATAGCCACCATCATAGCCAATGTAAGAGCACAGGACGATATCGAAATTCTGGGAGTAGGAGTTGTTCCCAGCCACGGCGTGCACAAAGGTATTGTAGTCAATATGGATGAGGCTAAGACGTCTATTACTAACTCAATAAAGGAAGCCCAGAGAGTTAGCGGCGTAAAGGTAGACTCCGTTTACGTAGGGGTTACTGGCAGACATATAAGCAGCCTTAATAATCGAGGTGTGGTATCTATACCACACGATGATAGGTTAGTTCGCCCTAAAGACCTTAAAAGAGTTCTATCTGCGGCCCGTAACATGCCTATCCCTGAAGGGAAGAAATTACTTCATGCTATCCCTCGATATTATACTTTAAATGGCGAAGAAAGAGTGAATCAGCCGGTGGGCATGCACGGCACTAGATTAGATGTGGAGACTCACATTATCACCGCATCGGTGTCTTCAGTGCAAAACCTAGCTAAATGTATCCGCAGTATTGGCATTGATGTTGAAGATCTAATTCTAGAGCCTTTAGCTAGCGGAGAGGCAGTGTTAACCCAGGAAGAAAAAGACAGTGGTGTCATTATGGCTGACATTGGCGGAGGCACCACAGATATAGCAGTGTTTAAAGATGGCAATATCTACCACACAGCGATCATCCCAGTCGCTGGTTACCAAGTGACCAGTGACATAGCCATTGGCCTAGGTTTGCCATTCCACATAGCTGAGAAAATGAAGAAAGTATATGGGAATGTGACACCAGGATTGGATACCAGTAAGGAAGCAACCGTGACAGGCATAGAGAATGGCCACAGTGCTTCTTATCGTGATCTATGCGACATTATCCATTCTAGAATGGAGGAGTTGTTTGAACTCATACTGCTAGAAATGCCCACCACTGATTACCAAACTTTGGCTCCCTGTGGCTTAGTACTTACAGGTGGCACTGCCAACTTGATCGGGCTTTCTGAGTTAGGGAAATCAGCATTGCAAATTCAAGTACGCAAAGGCCAACTTTCAGATTCAGGCATCTATGGCATCACCGACGTTCTTCATGATTCAGCTTATGCTACTACTATAGGGCTAATTCTATGGCAAGCAAGAAACAAAGAAGTATCAGCATGGCAAGTAAAAAGAGGCGGCATTCTAGGCGGCTTTGTTAACTTATTCAGAAAACTATTTCGTGGTTAAAGGATAACAGAATTCAAATGTGTTTTGTAGAAAGGAGGTTCAAATGTCAAAAACGATAATTGCTCCAGCACCGGCAAAAATTAAGGCGATAGGCATTGGTGGAGGTGGCTGTAATGCTATCAACCGCATGGTTCGCGAAGGCATTAGGGGCATTGATTTCATAGCCATGAATACTGACGCTCAAGCTTTAACACTAGCCGAGACACCTACTCGGATTCAACTAGGAGAGAAACTAACTAAAGGTCTTGGGGCAGGCGGCGACCCTGGAATAGGAACCAAGGCTGCTGAGGAAAGCCGCCAGGTAATTGAAGAGGTCATCGAGGGAGCTGACATGGTATTTATCAGTTGTGGTATGGGAGGTGGCACAGGCACTGGGGGCATTCCTATTGTGGCTCAAGCAGCTAAGGAAGCTGGCGCTCTCACCATTGCCGTAGTGACCAAACCATTCGCTTTCGAAGGTGGCCACCGCTCTGAAACAGCTGAAGAAGGTATGCTTAACTTAAGCAACAAGGTAGATACGCTAATCATTATACCTAATGACCGCCTTCTGCGTCTCTGCGATGCCAAAACAACTGTTGATAGCGCTTTTAAAATGGCTGACGACGCTCTTTTCCATGGGGTACAAGCCATTTCAGGGGTCGTCACCACTCCAGGATTAATTAACCTTGATTTCGCTGATATCAAATCAGTAATGAAAGATGCTGGCCCAGCATGGATGTCTGTAGGAAAAGGCAGTGGACAAAATCGAGCTGCTGAAGCTGCCAGGGCTGCTCTGGCTAGCCCATTACTTGACGTCTCCATAAACGGAGCTAAGGGAGTGCTTTTCAATATCACAGGGGGTACTAGCTTAACCCTATTCGAGTGTAATGAAGCAGCCGAAGCTATTAGCCAGGCGGTTGATCCCAGAGCTAACATCATATTTGGTGTAGTCTACGATCCCAAGATGGATAACGAAGTTAGAATTACCGTTATAGCCACCGGTTTCAGTAGCCAATATGGCAAAGGAGCACCTAACCTAGAAGAGCTTCGCCACTTAATGAAAAATGGCGAAACCCTTGATGTTCCATCTTTCCTGCGCCGTGGCCAATATCGCTCTCCATCTCAACTACTGAATGCCGCCAAAGACAAAAAGGAATTTGTCCCTCAACCATCTAAAATCTCTTGGCAGTAAAACCCAAAATTTACCAATAGAGGGCGCTGCATGGTAAATGTAACGCCCTCTATTCTTTTAAAAAGGGGATTTCGAACTAAACGCTATCACCACTTATAACAGCAGCCAAACAAGTATTGGGAATTAGACGGGGTGGTGCAAAAGCCCAAATTAAGAGTGGCAGTGGCATATTATCAACTATAGTGAATCAGGAAAAAGGAGACAGAAATTGATGGCGTTCCTTAGAGATCACTATGAAGGGACCGGGTGTACGTACCACTATCCACCTCATGCTTATCATGCTGGAGGCCACTACACAATCTGCAATTCCACTAGCCATGACGCTGAAGTGTGGCACCTGAAAAGTTACCTGCCTGTTGATATCGGGTGCGTGATGTGGTGTTGCATGTCCTCTCCATGCGAAAATGTTTTCCAGCCTGTATGGGCAGGGGCCAGAGGAAATACCCCACAGGCATACAATGTTGGAGCTGACGAACTTGATTTGCGCTCGGCATGGTGGGTAACTAACTCAATCCAGCTAATGGTGGATAGAGACTATGAGAACAGGATTAAATTAATAAAGGATACATGGCAACAACGTGAAGTTGCAGAATTTCATGGCTGAGGATCTGCCATATGGTACATTGTGGATGGAGAGCCGATGTAATAGGCCCTGTGAGCGATCAGTTCGAAGGTTATATGCCAGTTATGGGTGGAATCTCATCGTGGATTAGCCAGTGGAGTTATCCAAAAGCGCATTTGAAATCAGTGCTGATTTGAAGAGGAAACACCGCTGTAATATCCTGACGAAATGGATTATTTCAGCGGTGTGACTTATAATTATCAGAAGAAATTTGAGTGGGCAGATAATTACATATATTTCTAACGGCAGCTATCAAATACTATTTTCGTTGTTGCTGCATTCTATTAAAAAACAGGAAAATAATTAAATGAGTATCAAAAGAAGATACGCGCATTCAGTCACTTTTTATGATCGCTCTAAAACATACAATGGATATACCCTATTTTGGCCAAAGGGAGGGGAGATAGCATGGTTGATTGACATGCAGGGTAACGTTGTCCACTATTGGCAGATGCAATATCCACCAGGACTACATGGAGTACTTTTGCGTAATAGCAACCTCCTTGGCGCCGCCCAAAATAGGACTACTGCGGAATTGGGATGGCCAGATGGCTTTTCAGGCATTGGCGGATTGCTGCTGGAGGTAGATTGGGAAGGTAAAGTTGTATGGGAATATGACGCTCGATATCAAGGCCACGATTTTTGTCGCCTGAATAGTGGAAATACTCTTTATATATCATGGGATCCTGAAGGACAAGTACCACCTGAATACGCCGCTAAAATCAAAGGAGGCTTGTCCGGAACCGAGAACAAGGGAGTCATGTGGGGTGATGTGCTCCGAGAGGTTAATCCAGATGGTAAAGAAGTGTGGAAATGGTTTGCCTACGAACACCTTGACCCCGAGATAGATTCCCTATGCCCGTTGGAAAGCCGTCGCCTTTACCCCTGTATTAACTCAGTTTTTGAACTGCCTAATAAGGATATATTGATCAGCTCTCGTCACACAAACAGCGTACACATTATTGACAAAGCTACTGGCGACGTTAAGTGGAGATGGGGCCGCGGTAAAATCGCGCTTCAGCACGACGCCACCATGCTGGACAACGGCAACATCCTGCTGTTCGATAATGGAGCACATCGAGAGGGTTTCGCTCCAACCTACGCTCGGATCGTCGAAGTCAACCCGTCCACTGACAAGATCGAATGGGAATACAAAAGCGATCCTCCCAGTGATTTTTATACGGCAGTCATGGGTGGGTGTGAGCGCTTACCAAATGGTAATACCTTGATCTGTGAATCCATACCAGGGCGAGTTTTTGAGGTGACATACGAAGGTGAGATGGTTTGGGAGTTTATCAACCCTGTTTATTCCTTCAATCAACAAGATCAGAATCAAATGAAGAGAACAATTGATCCCACTGTAGGAGGAGAAACACTCAATGCCATATTTCGAGCGCACCGCTATGCCCCTGATTATGCAGGCCTGAAGGGGCGGGACTTAGAGCCTAAGAAGTTCGATATGGTGAACCGCATATATGGACCAGAATCTTTCAGAAAAGAAACCAAACCAGGCATACAACAAGCAAGCCAACAGCCGGTTACCATACGTAAACCAGGGCGAACATATAACGGCTATACCCTTTTCTCTCCTCTTGGAGGCAAAGACGCCTGGCTGGTTGATATGCAGGGTAACGTGGCTCATCGCTGGAAAATGCCATGCCCGCCAGGACTGCATGGCGAACTTCTACCCAATGGTAATCTGCTCTATGCTGGTCGGGTAAACGATGCTCCGCTTCCAGATTTTGAAGGCGCTGGTGGGTTACTACTCGAGGTGGATTGGGATGGTAATACAATCTGGAAATATGAAGATAAATATATGCACCATGGCTTCTACCGCATGAGCAATGGTAACACCATGATTTTCAAATGGGTGCCCGTACCTGAAGACATCGCTTCCAAAGTCAACGGGGGACTTGATGGAAGCGAGCTAAACGGGGTCATGTGGGCAGACGCTATTCAAGAAATTAACGTTAAGGGCAAAGTGGTGTGGGAATGGTTAGCATATGAACACCTCGACCCCGTGGCAGATTTCATTTGCCCTCTTTGCCCTCGAAGTGAATGGACACATGCTAACGGTTGCAGTGCCATGGCCGACGGCAATATACTGGTTAGCTTTTCAAGGCTTCATAACCTTGCCATTATCGACAAGGTTAGCGGTAAGATTAAGTGGATGTGGGGTCGCAATGAGATAGCACATCAAAATAATCCTACCTTTCTAGACGGTGGCAATATTCTGTTGTTAGATAACGGTGTCCACACTACTATTTATCCTATGGGTTTCTCTCGTGCACTGGAAATTGACCCAAAGAATAACGAGATGGTATGGGCATATGAGGATTCACCTCGTTCCAATTTCTATTCTTCGATTATGGGCAGTTGCCAGCGTTTGCCTAACGGGAATACATTGATCTGTGAAAGCACCACAGGGCGGATTTTTGAGATAACCTCTGGACACGACATAGTATGGGAATTCACCAGTCCATTCTTCTACCAATCCCATACACACGGCCGGAACAACTACGTTGCGAGGGCATATCGTTACGGGCTTGATTATGCAGGTTTGAAAGGAAACATCAAATCGGTAAGGGAAGATATGGCCCAAATTAAGCAGGCTTCTACGCCAAGAACTGCGACGGCTGTACGTGTACGCAAACGGCTCGATAGCCTAGGCTACTGATGGTCGCCAATGACGAACGTAAAGGAGCATTGGAAGAAGCTAGGGTATTATCACATATTAGATTAGGCTCAAGGAGTTATCTTACTTTATCACGCTAGTAAGGAAAGCGCCCGCCAGAAAATTCAGTAGTAGCGGAATACTGATGTTTTGTTTAAGTATCATAAAACAAAAGTAGGTGTATCAAATGAAGAATGTTATCTTATTAACGATAGACGCATTGAGAAAGGATGCTCTGGGATGCTATAGCAGAGGAAAGGAGCTAACCCCGTTTATTGACTCGTTACAGGGCGAATGCACCAGATTTACCAGGGGGCAAACCACCGGGCCATATACGCAGGCCTCATTCCCAGGAATACTCACCTCCTCCTATTACCTGGAATACGGCAAACCAAAGGGGCTTTCGCCTCACAGGACATTGATTTCCGAACCGCTTAAGCGAGCGGGGATTGTAACTGCCGCATTTCACTCAAATCCATACCTTTGCGATTTCCTCGGCTGGAATAGAGGCTGGGACTTCTTTTACGACTCTATGGAGGAAGACGTTAGCCCCCGGATGCCATACATAAAAGGCAATGTAATTAACGCTAAGGTGACTGAATGGTTGTCATCATATAGTGTGGCTGGAGATAGCAAGCCATTCTTCCTGTGGCTCCACTACATGGATATCCATGAGCCATATGCCCCTGAGAAAAAATATGTGGATATGGTGGACTCATCCATTACTATTAGCCAGGATGAAATGTATAGCATGTTTGAAAACACGCTATTGAAAAGAGATGTTTCCAACCCGGAAAAAGTAACACTATTGAAGAAACTTTACGATATTCATGTTCGGGAGGTGGATACATATGTTCAAGACTTCTTTAACACCCTTGAAAAACTTGGCATATTGAAGAATTCTATAGTCATCATAACCAACGACCACGGTGATGAATTCAATGAGCATGGTGGCCTTTCACATGACGACAAGATGTACTCAGAACTTATAGATATGCCTCTCATTATCTATGGAAGAGATAAGAATGGGACTTGTGATACGTTGGTTAGCAACGTAGACATAGCACCGACCATCGTATATCTTTTTGACCTTGATCCAGTGAAAAAATTTGAGGGGCTTTCACTTTTTCCTCTTGATGCTTACCCTGAGAAAGGATGTTTTGGTGAGGCCATTGACCAGAAAGCCCAACGAGGCGGAGACATTGAAAAAGATAGCTATTTCTACCGTGAGAAAGACCTCAAAATAATATGTCATGCAAGCGTCGACAGATGGGAACTATATGATCTCAAACAGGACCCCAACGAAGTGAATAATATTATTGACACATTTCCTGATGCAGAGAAGTTGAGAAGTAAATTGAAACCAAGAATGAAAAGATGGCTCAGTTAACAAAAATAAGTAAAAGGAGAAAAAATGACAGAGCAAGAA
>CAZDXE010000010.1:0-28333 GCA_964509565.1 uncultured Dehalococcoidales bacterium
CGGCTGCTTCAAGCTGCCTCAGGTCTTCCAGCCTCAAAGATTCGCCTCTCTCCACCAGTCTTTGCAACTTGTGGTTTATTTCCTCCTGTTCTGCCTGAAAGGACTCGAGGCGCAACTGGAAGTTACGGAGCGTGGTAAACATTTCCTGCCCTCTCTCCCGGTACGCAGCCTTAATCATGGCTATTGTTGATACAAGAGCATCCCCGCTTACCTTCTCGCAGGCAAAGTCAACCAGTTGTTGCCTTAAAGAGGCTACCGATTGCTTCTGCTCGCCTAGATATATCCTAAGCCCATCTCTAATATATTCTCGCTCTTTCTCTAATTCGCTTTTGCTACTTTCAAATTCAGAAGTAATCCTCTCCATCAGGGGGCTAAAGTCCTTCCGGCGGAGAGAACAATTCCTGGCCAGTATCTCTTGTAAACTGGTCTTTAACTTCGCCCTCTCTTCTGCCATTGCAGCTAAACTCGCATCGAGAGTCGTCGTGGTGTAATACTCTCCGGTAACCAACTCTTCTACCATGGAGATCCTGTTTTCATAGCAGGTGACAATGTCTAGAACCAGTTCATTCATCTTATGCTTAACTCCACTGGGGGGTACGATTTTGGCAAGGCACGCTTATTGAGACAAGGGTACCCTGGCAAAATCCCCCTCATTTTGGTCTTAGGCCGCTGGAGCGGTAAGCCCAACTGCCTCGGCATACTTCAGGTATGTCTCGACACCGGCGATGACCACGCGAGCCTCAATAGTGAGGACTTCCAGGCCGAGCAGGGAGACCCTGACCCAGGCATCGATCACAATACCCTTATCCAGGATACGATCGAGAACCTCGGCCAGTCCTGAAGGCGCCATTGACGTTTGTACTGCCATTTCTGTTTACCTCCTTTTTCTTTATTTGGAATCTAAGAGACAGTCCTCGACAGGTATATGCCACCTTTCGAGGAAGTCCCTGAAATCCACGAGTGTAATTCGATAATGGCCGCTGGGTAACTTGATTGCTGACAGTTTGCCACCCTTAATCCATCGCCGCACCGTAACCCGATCGACCATACAATAGTCAGCAATGCCCTTGACAGTAAGCCATTTCTTTGTATGCTTTAATTGTTTCATCTGACGTAATTAAAGCATACACGTACTAAGGAACATCTAAAGATTCAGGGAAAAGACTAGATATTTACTAAAGATGCTTCTCCATCGGACTGGCCCTGACCCGGGCGCAAAGCGCCACCGGTTATCAAATGGCTTTCTAATGCAAGGCACCACCTACTGTGGCCTTTGCCACTGAGGATTCTTCACGTTTCGCTGTCAGTCATGATAGTGATTGAGGTGCTAAGCGATGGCTAGAAACCACTAGTGGAGACTAGATTTTGAATGAGGATTTGACCCAAAAAATAAAGGGCACTCCCTCTGAGATCGCCCGCAGCTCTTACATTTGTGCTAGAGTGGTTAAACCTTAAACCGATAACCCACGCCGGATATACTCTCAACGGTCCCATGGCCTTGATGTCTGAGCTCAAGTTTGGTGCGCAGGGATCTGACGAAGACATGCAGGTATTGCCTTTCATCCTGGTATTCTGGACCCCAGATTTTGTGCAGGAGGTGAGAATAGGTGAGCACCTTTCCGATGTTAAACACTAGCTCACGGAGGAGGTGAAACTCAGTCGGTGTCAATCTTATTTCCTTACCGGCCACGGTTGCCCCCCTTCTGGCGAAGTCTATCTCAAGGCTGCCGTTCCTGAAGACGTCGCAGGATGACATGGGCAAAGCAGCTTGGCTGCGGCGGAGCACTGCTCTTACCCTGGCTAGCAGCTTCTCTACTGAAAAAGGCTTGGTCACATAGTCATCGGCACCGGCATCCAACCCTCTCACCATTTCCTCATCGCTTCCCATCGCCGTTACCATTATTATCGGCACCTGGGAGGAACTGCGGATGCGCCGGCAGACGGCATAGCCGTCGAGGCCCGGCAGCATGATGTCCAGCAGCACCAGGTCCAATAGCGTCCGTTCAAATGCAGTCACGGCGGCCTCGCCGCTATCGGCCGTAATCACCTGGTATCCCTCCATCTCCAGTGTGTGTCGTAACAGACTCAGGATATGCACATCATCATCTACAGCTAATATGCATGGCTTTAGCTTTGGCATACTGCCACTCCTTGCCGTGAAAAACACGACCGAACAATAGCCTTATTCGGCAGTCTACCCACCGGCTGCCTAAACAGATGCTTGATACGCTTCTGCAGTACCTCGCTGGCAGGAGGCCGGATGGCATAGCCAATGTCCTGTGGCACCAGGTATTCGTATACCTCTGGTCTGGCAAAGGCAACGCCAACCCTCCTCCCCTCTGCTATCATTCCACAATCGGCTCCCAGACCCTTCCACCAACGATTAGCGCTGTGAGCACTGCCCTGTCTCAACATCATCCTTTCACCGTCCCCAAACTAGGCCGCTCCCTCCTGCTCCCTATATAGCGGGCTCTCGGAGCCATCTATGTCTAGGACTATTTTCAGTTAACAGTATAGCACGCTTGCAAAGCGATGCAGATTCTCAATTCCGCTGGGCTCTGTGGGGTGGAGGCTTACTTCTGTGATTTCCAGATAGCTAAATGTATTGCGGATCACCTGTAGTAGCTTCTGTTCCTGATCTCTGCGCGCCCTTGCGAAATCAGCGTCCAGGTCAGGGAAAAGCTTATTGACGATGAGGTGTCTTACGGGGATACCAAAGCCTAAGAGCTCGTTCACGAGATCCTTGGTTTCCTCAATGACAAGGCGCTCCGCGGCAGCGACTACCACAAACTCCACCTTTTCTGCTCGCAACAGGTTTCTTAACCTGGCTGCGCTCGTCTTGAGGGATAGCAGAAACTCATCGGCTCTGTCTGGCCTGCTGAAAGCCCTCTCATGGAATCTGTGTTTTCCCCTCAGGTTGTAAAACACATCGATCCACTCATCGAATATGTCCGGCATCGATAGAAGCCGAAGGGTATGGCCGGTAGGCGCGGTATCGACGATGTACTTATCGAAATTCCCCTCATCCATCACGTCCATGAGACGTTTCAGTCCCATCACCTCATCCGCACCTGGCACCGGGAGAGATAGTAATTTCTCCCTCTCGCTTACTGTGAGGTGCTCAATGCCAGCTGAGGTCTCAAGGAGGCGACGCATCTGCCGCCTGTAGTCCACCTTGAATCTCTCCAGAGTTTTCTCAGCAGAGATCTCCAGAGCATACAAGTTTTTAGCCTGATCTATCTGGATGATCTCGTCGCCAATTTGCTGTCCGAGGCAGTCACCAAGGGAATGGGCTGGATCAGTGGATACAAGCAGAGTCTTTTTAGGAAGGAGGGCAACACCTGTTGCTGCAGCGCAGGTCGTCTTCCCCACACCACCTTTGCCACCAAACAATATAAAATCTCTATTCAGGATATCTCGTATCGCCATGATCCCTTTCTGGTCTTGTGGCTGAAAGCACACATACGTATAAATATAGTGAAGGCGTAAGGTGCACTGAACGGCCAAATAAAGACACGACTGTATTGTATATCTCTCACATTCCTCGGTCAAGTGTCCGAATTGACTCATAATTAATGTTACCCGAAAGGAGGGGCAAAATGACACGAGGCAGCATACGAGAATACACCGAGGCAGTGAGATTGCGATACCTTTGGGCATCACCATAAGGCAGCAATACGCCTGCTGCGCCGAGCTAAGAAGCCTCCCTCAGGTAGAAAAAGAGGTAGACCTCGTAAGTATGGGGCAGAAGCAGCCAAGACTCTTAAGGTGGTATGGGAAGCCGCTGACCGGATATGCTCACGGCGGTTACACCCCTTCGTAGGAGAGATGATATCAATGCTCAAACACCACAGTGAATTAACGCTTTTCCCTGATATAGAAACTCAGCTTTGCCAGATGAGTCCATCCACTACGGATAGGCTGCTGCATCCATATCGTTTAAGGGTGAAGCGTTGTCCCTTCAGCACTACCAGACATGGGACTTTACTCAAAACATCTATCCCAATACGTATCTTTGGTGAGTTGGACCGGAATCACCCCGGGTTTTTGGAAGCTGATACGGTAGCTCACTGTGGAGAGAGCCTTGGGGGATTCTATCTCACCACACTGAGCATGGTGGATGTGGCCACGGGATGGATAGAATGCCAGGGAGTGTGGGATAAAGGGCAGCAAAGGGTTGGGACAGCTATCCACCATGTGAGAACACGCCTTCCATTTCCTCTCCTCGGCCTGCACTCGGATAATAGGAGTGAATTCATAAACTACTGGTTCTACAGCTACTGCCCGCGGTATGGCGTTAAATTCACCCGTTCCCGCTCCTACAAGAAAAACGACAATTCTCACGTTGAGCAGAAGAACTGGCCAGTAGTGCGTCGGCTGGTGGGATATGGCCGCTATAACTCCCATGCAGCTCTTGAGTGTCTCAATCACCTGTATGACTTCATACGTCTCTAAATCAACTTCTTTCAGCCGACGCTCAAGCTGAAGCTTAAGACACGCGACAGCGCTAGAGTACATAAGGTCTATGATGAAGCGCACACTCCATATCATCAATTGGTGGTATCTGGAGTGCTGGCTGGGGCTGAGCAAGAGAGCTTGGAACAACTCTATCGGAGTCTTAATCCTGTTTCACTCCTGAGGCAAATAAATGAGAATTTGGAGCGCCTTTGGGATACGGCAGAACACCCCATCAATAAACAAGGAGAAGTGAAAACTTATCAGGCTTCGGTAACAGTTTATTTTGACGCAACACGCAACTCAGGAGGGAAAATCAAAATCTTTTTCGATTTTCTCCAAAGGCGCTAAACTGAGCAGCAATTTTTTGATCCCAGCTTCCTCAAAAGACACAGTCACCACCTGATCCCCTTTACTGGGGAGACAATCCGTTATTATACCGTCGCCAAATTTGTTATGGCGAACACAGTCACCCACTCTTAAATCCAACGTACTGGCGCGAGACAGCAATGTGGAGCCTGCATTAACCAGCGCACCAAGGCTTTCTTCCTCTCCTAGCCTTTTAGGGTTTACCAGATGTGGTGAAATATCCTGAAGAAAGCGGGATGGCAAGTTTACCGACCCGCCAAACAAGCTGCGCCGATGGCTGCGTAAAAGGTAAAGCCGTTTCTCAGCTCGAGTTATTCCAACATAGCAAAGGCGACGCTCTTCTTCCATCTCCCACGAGTCACCGAAAGACCTCCTGTGCGGTAAAATCCCCTCTTCCATACCAACAATGAAGACCACAGCGAATTCCAGGCCTTTGGCTTGATGCAAGGTAATTAGAGTTACAGCGTTAGCTTTTTCGTCTAATTTATCCACATCTGACACCAGGCTAACTTTCTCCAAAAAAACAGCTACAGCTTCTTCAGGATTAAGTTCATCATACTCTTTAGCAACACTCTTTAACTCCATTACATTATCCCATTTTTCTTCCCCATCATCTTTCGCCACAATATATTCCCTGTATCCCGTACGCATCAATATCGCATCCATTAACTCAGAAGGGTTTAATTCATGATTTTTAGCAACAAGTTCATCGATAAGGGCAGCAACTTTAGTTAAAGCCTGGGTGATACGTGAGGAGAGAGAGTTCTCCGCCATCACATGCTTCAACGCGCTATATAGAGATGCATCGTGAAATCTAGCCCAATCTTGAAGCCGCCCAAGGGTACCCTGCCCAATACCACGCCCAGGAACGTTTATAATACGCGCAAAGCTAACATTATCGTGAGGATTATGAATAACCCTCAGATAAGCGATAATATCCTTAACTTCCCGCCTCTGATAAAAGCGTATGCCGCCGACAAGTTTATAAGGCGTCCCATACCTCAAAAACATTTCCTCTAAGATTCGTGACTGAGCATTAACGCGATACATTACGGCGCAGTCTTTGAGCGATACCTGCCCCTGATTAACTAGCTTTTCTACTTCACTGACCACCAATTGAGCTTCCTCTTCCTCGCTATAACTCTCGATAATAGTCACAGGACAGCCAACTTCATTCTCTGTCCATAAATTTTTTGGCTTGCGCTGCACATTCGCCGAAATAACATCTGAAGCAACCTGCAGAATAGTCTTAGTAGAACGGTAGTTTTGATCTAAAACCACCACTTTAGCCTCGGGGTAATCCTTCTCAAAGCTTAAAATATTGCGCAAATCAGCAAATCTCCAGGAATAGATAGACTGGTCTGGGTCACCAACCACACAGATATTACGATATTTTCCACCTAGTTGTTTCACCAGTATATATTGGATGGCGTTAGTGTCCTGAAACTCATCAACCAAAATATGAACATACCTTGACTGATACCGCATCAGAACATCGGCATGGCTATCGAATAGCTGTGCCGTTTTCATTAACAAGTCATCGAAGTCCAGCGCCCCACTTTGAGTAAGCAAGTGCTGGTAACGTTGATAAACTCTAGAGGCCACCTCCTCAAAATGGCTATGGGTTTGGCTGGCGTAATCCCTGGGAGCAATAAGACAATTCTTAGCAGCGCTAATGGCTGTCAGCAAAGTGCGTGGAGTATATTGCTTGGGGTCAAGATTTATTTCCTGGAGACTTTGTTTTATCAAGTTCAATTGGTCTTCCTCATCATAGATAACAAATCCTGGCTTAATGCCTATAGCTTCGCCTTCACGGCGGAGAATGCGACTACAGCTAGCGTGGAAAGTACCCATGGTTAAGGCATCAATTTCATGGTCTAAAAGCAACTCTAATCTCTGCTGCATTTCCCTGGCAGCTTTATTAGTAAATGTAACTGCCATAATACGATACGGATTAACACCACAAACTTTAATCAGATAAGCAATTCGGTGGATAACTACCTTGGTTTTGCCACTCCCAGGTCCAGCTAAGATAAGCACAGGGCCTTCAGTTGTTTCCACGGCTTTTCTCTGGGCAGGATTAAGCGTAGCTAGAATATCCATAAATACAAACTTATTATAACAAATGCTCACCACGCTGCCTCTTTTTATCAACATTTATCATTAAGTTTCTGATAGAATAACAACCTTGAGCTTTATGTCTAAAAAACTAAGGAGGCTATAAAAATCTAAATTATGGCTTCGAGATTAGAACACATAACCCAGCAAAGATTGGACAGCCTGAGCAGAATTCGAGCTCGCGGCATAAATCCCTACCCTCATTCTTATCACCCCAGCCATACCATCAAAGAAGCAATAACTACCTTCGAACAACAAGAGGAGAAATCGCAAGCCATGTCCCTCGCTGGCCGCGCCATGTCCAAACGCTCTCTGGGCAAGATGGCTTTCCTTGATATCCGCGATGGCTCAGGTAAAATACAACTCTGCTTTCGTCGTGACTTTCTGGGCAAGGAGAAGTATGAATTTCTTCGGGAAGTCGACATTGGCGACATTGTAGGGGCGGAAGGTAAGCTTTTCCAAACGAAGACAGGTGAAACTACACTCGAGGTATCGGATTTCACCATGTTATGCAAGTCTCTTCGTCCATTACCGGAGAAGTGGCATGGGCTAACTGATGTGGAAAAACGCTACCGCCAGAGATACCTTGACCTTATTTCCAATGAAGATGTCCGAACCACCTTCATGTTACGTAGCCAGATTATCGCTACAATGAGAAATTACTTAAATAGCCACGGCTTCATAGAAGTGGAGACTCCCGTGCTTCAATCACAGGCTGGGGGCGCTTTAGCTCGTCCCTTCATTACCCACCACCACGCACTTGACAAAGACCTCTATCTACGTATCGCTCTGGAGCTTTACCTTAAGAGGCTGGTAGTAGGTGGTTTCGATAAAGTTTATGAGATAGGACGCGTCTTCCGCAATGAAGGTATCTCTATCCAGCATAACCCCGAATTCACCTTGCTAGAATGTTATCAAGCTTATGCTGATTATAATGACATTATGAATTTAGTTGAGGAAACAGTGTCTCATATTGCTCGTGAGGTTCTAGGCGGTACCAAAATCACTTGTGGTGGGAAAACTATTGACCTTGCTCCTCCATGGCAAAGACTTTATTTACGTGAGGTAACTAAAAATTACTGTGGTATTGATTTTGAAGACTACCCCGACACTGAGTCACTTCTAAGAGCTGCAGCACCCAAAATAGCAGCGGCAGCACGCGAGGGCAAACAGCTAGAGCTTGGTGATAAATTCTCACGAGGCAAACTCATCGACAAATTGATCTCCGCCTTCGTTGAGCCAAACCTCATACAACCAACTTTCCTTCTCGATTACCCAATAGAAATATCGCCTCTGGCTAAAAGGAAGAAAGACAATGAGCACTTAGTAGAGAAATTTGAGGCCTTTATTAATGGCGTAGAGATTGCCAATGCCTTCACTGAACTAAATGACCCATTGGAGCAAAGGGAAAGATTCCAACAACAACTAAAGGAAAAAGTTGGTGACGAGGAAGTTGAGGTTGCTGACGAGGATTTTCTACAGGCTTTAGAATACGGCATGCCACCCAGTGGCGGCCTGGGAATAGGCATCGACCGCCTGGTGATGCTGTTGGCTGGGCAAAACTCTATTCGCGAAGTTATACTTTTTCCACAATTGAAGACGAAATAAAGATGCTCGATATTAAAGTTATTCGTGAGAATCCCACACTTGTTCGTCAGGCGCTGGAGAAAAGGGGTGAAACTTTCACCCTGGAAAACATTCTCAAAGCAGACGAGCGTTACCGTCACTTGCTGCGGCAGGTAGAGTTGCTTCGCGCTAAGCACAATGAAACAAGCAAGCAGCTAGGAAAAGCAAAAGAGAAACCACCTGAACTTATCACTGAGATGCGTGACATGGGAGAGCAAATATCAACCTTACAACAGGAAACCAGCCAGGCTAAAAAGGAACTTGATTCTCTGTTACTGAGGATACCAAACATGCCTCATCCTAGCGTAATTTTAGGAAAAGACGAGAATGACAATATAGTAGTGCGTACCTGGGGAGAGCCAAAAACATTTCCCTTCACCCCATTACCCCACTGGGAGCTAGGTGAAAAGTTAGGCATAATAGATTTCCACAGAGGTGTGAAGTTATCAGGGAGACGGTTCTATGTTCTTGCAGGAATGGGAGCATGCCTGCAGCGAGCGCTTATAACCTTTATGCTTAATTTACACATTGAGCATGGCTACAAAGAAATATATCCCCCCTTCATGGTCAAACAAGAATGTATGATAGGTTCAGGGAATCTGCCTAAATTCAGTGATAACTTATATCATGATGTTGAAGATGATTTCTGGTTCATACCCACAGCAGAGGTACCCCTGACCAACCTGCATCGCAATGAGGTACTGGATATCAAGGTTTTGCCCCTTTATTATGTCGCTCACACCGCTTGCTTCCGCCGCGAGAAGATGGCTGCAGGCAAGGATACCAGAGGTATAAAGAGGGGGCATCAGTTCGATAAAGTGGAGCTCTATAAACTGACCGAACCAGAAAAATCTGCTGAGGAATTGGAAAAATTAGTTGTCGATGCTGAGGAGGTGTGCCGGAGGCTAGCTATACCTTACCGCATAGTGCAACTATGTGCCGGCGACCTTGGATTTGCTGCCTGCAAAACATATGATATTGAAATGTGGGCTCCAGGCTGTGCTGAGTGGCTTGAAGTTAGCTCCTGTAGTAATTGCAGTGACTTCCAGGCCATGCGAGCCAACATCCGATACCTCCCTGAGCCAGGTGCCAAAGCATGCTTCGTCCACACTCTTAATGGCTCTGGTTTAGCTTTACCGCGAGTCCTTATCGCCGTTCTAGAGAATTACCAGCAACCCGATGGCACAATTTTAATACCTGAAGCACTACAACCATACATGAAAATACATGCATGAAGGTAGTAGTAGTTCGAGTAGAATGACCACGACACTTAGGGGCAAATCTTTATTCCAAATAACGAGAAGAGTAAATGATATACTGCTAATCACGTAGGCGAGTACAATTTGACATAGAAACGAAACAAAACAAAGAAAAGGAGGAGCTAAAATGAGCGGGGAAAAAGTGCTAATAATAGGAGCAGGAGCACAAGGTGGCCCATGCGCTTCAATTCTGTCCAAAGACAAAGATATCTCGGAGATAATCCTAGCCGATATAGACATTAATCTAGCAAACAGGGTTAAAGACAAGATAAAGAGCAGTAAACTCAGCACTATGAAAGTTGATGCAGGAAAGCTTGAAGATATTGAGAAAGCAGCCAAAGGAGTAGACGCGATTATAAATCTGACGTTAACTGCATTCGACTCTAACATCATGCAAGCTGCGCTTAGAAATGGGGCTCACTATGTTGACACATCTTTTGGGGAACCCAGTGTTTTGAACATACGCGCCAGAGATAACATCCTGTCTCAGATAATAGAAAAACAGCCGCTCAGCCTTGAGAACGAATTCAGAGAGGCTGGCTTAACAGCCCTGCTGGGCTGTGGCTCATCGCCTGGAGTTTTTAATGTCCTGGCCAGATATATCAGCGACAAATTGGATACTGTGGACGCAATACGCATTCGATTTGGCCGTAGATCCCTGATAAATTCGCCGGAGATTGTTAAAGGATGGGCACCAACATGGTCTCCTTTCCGAGCGCTTTGGGGCTACGCAGTTGAACCCACGATATTCGAAGGTGGAGAATATAAAAAATACCCTATTTATGCCAACTGTGAAGATTACACTTTCCCAGACCCGGTTGGTACCATTCCACTTGTTTACCATCAACATCAGGAACCAATAAGCTTGCCACACTTCATAGGCAAAGGGATTAAATACTGTGACTTTAAATATACTGTTGACAAACAAGCAGGCACTTTCATTAAGACAGGATTCGCAGGTTCGGAACCCGTGGAGGTGAAAGGCGTCAAGATTGTGCCCAGGGATGTCCTGCTGAGGTTGGTGCCTCACCCAGTAGATACATTCTTCACTGAGGATGAGAACAGCGCCAAACTTCCAATCAAAGTTGCTGCCCGTGGTGCACTGGAAATAAGCGGAACGAAATCAGGCCAAAATATGGAATACAAGATAACTTTTGCTCCCACTCTCTATACAACTCCGGAGGAAAGGCTAGAGATTTATAGAAAATTCGGGACTACAAATATCTATGTTGCTTTACCTGCAATTATAGGAGCTAAGTTGTGTATGGAAGGAAGTGCAAAAAGAGGGGTAATCTGTGCCGAGTGCCTTGAGCCAACAAAATTCCTGAAGATGATGTCCAAGATGGGCTGGCCATTGAAATTCAACGAAACGTGTTCAAAAGAAGTATCGATATCATAATTCGTCAGCGCGAGGGAAAATAGTAGAAACAAGAATTAGAGCGTTGTTTTAACATTCGCAAAGGCATACCCCTCAGACAAAAACTTAGAGAGCTATGATTGGGGGATAAGAAAACCAGCCGTTTACCTGCGGCACTTAATAGCGCAAGGCATAACAGGCAATGGAAACAGAATTAGCCATAGTTGGAAGCGGGCCAGCAGGCTTAGCTGCTGCCATCGAAGCTGCTAAAACTGGAGTCAAAGTAACAATTATTGATGAAAATCCCAGGCCGGGAGGTCAGCTTTTCAAACAGATACACAAGTTTTTCGGCTCCGAAAAGCACAAAGCAGGGATAAGGGGAATCAATATTGGGCATGAGTTACTGGAGCAATGCGAAAAACTGAATGTCCAGATTTTTCTAAGCACTGAGGTCTGGGGAATATTTGACAACGGCAAGGCACTGGGGTTGAAGCATGGTAATAACACAACAGAGAAGTTGAACACCAGGAACTTAATCTTAGCCACAGGTGCCATAGAAAATCCTCTCGCATTTCCAGGATGGACTTTGCCAGGGGTCCTTGGCGCTGGCGCCACGCAAACATTAATGAATTTACATCGTGTTCTGCCGGGGCAAAGAGTTTTGATGGTTGGCACAGGGAACGTAGGCTTAATAGTATCCTACCAGTTGCTTCAAGCAGGAGCTGATGTGGTGGCGGCAATAGATATTCTCCCCAAATAGGAGGCTGGGGTGTGCATGCCAGCAAAATTCGGAGACTGGGAATTCCCATCCTTACCTCCCACACAATCAAGGAAGCATTCGGGAATAACGAAGTTAAGGGAGCTGTAATAGCAAGAGTGGGACAGGATAATAAGGTAATCCCAGAAAGCGAAAGAAAACTGGAGATAGACACAATATGTATAGCGGTAGGTCTCAGTCCCATGGCTGAATTAGCACAGTCAGCAGGATGTCAAATCACTCATATAGCAGAGCTAGGAGGGTGGACGCCTATGCACAACGAAAGAATGGAAACAACTATCAATGGCATTTACGTAGCAGGCGATGTTTGCGGAGTAGAGGAAGCAAGTACGGCTATGGAAGAAGGCAAAATTAGCGGCATCGCTGCAGCTGAATCCCTGGGGTACCTGCAAAGAGGAAAGGCAAAGGGATTAATGAAAGAAAGGCAGGAAAGCCCGGTATTTGTCCCACCTTATAACATACTAACCCTTATAAGTGAATACGCGGACACCAATATACAGTATATAGATGGAGAAGCAAAGACAATGCCTCCGCTCAGCGGTAAACAGTATATAGACCTGCCAGAACCGTTCGGCAAATGTGAATTTGTCCATACAAGCCATTCAGAAACTGCAACAATGCCATACGCGAAAGGGTTTAAGGACAAAGGGGTAAGAGAAGCTACATGGCGGCTATCGTTGTTCCCCCATATCGACAGGGTTATGAAATCTCTTGTGAGTGTCGGCTTTGCAGATAAAGAACCCATAAAGATGAATGGCGTTGATATTGTCCCGGAGAAATTCCTGCAACTTTTAATAGACAGGAATGTCGTAAAAAACAAAGGTAAAATTCCTCCGCTCAGTTCTCAAGAGGCTAACGGCTACAAAGTATATTCCCTCTATTTTGCCATAGCGGACGGGGAAAGGAATGGAGAAAAGATTAAGACCATAGCAGAGATACTTCACAGGTCTGATAATAAATTATCCCAGACTTACAAAACATTCCCTAAAAATGTAACATCTATAGGCACATCGGTGGTGGCTCAAATGCTCGGCAAGGGAGAAATACCACCTTGAGTTTGGGCTCCCGAGGAGTGCGTGAATACTGCCAAATTCTTTGAACAATTAAAGAAAAGACATTTCAAAATCACCGTAAAGGAAGAAAGGGAAATATGAGTCCGATTCTAATCCTCCGAGAAAAAGTACGCCACATGCCACCACAGAATTTGCTCCGGTAGTAGCACAGCTACAATGCCAGTTAGTAATTGACGTCAAAAAACTATTGCGGCCGCGACATCCATTATGTTGGTCCCACTGGGCCCAGTCATTACCAGATCCCCAAGCTCTTTAAAGAAATGATAAGAGTCGTTATTATCAAGGTAAGAGGAAATATCCAACCCAAGCTCCCTCGCTTTCGAAAGTGTGCACCCATCCGCTATTGCTCCAGCGGCATCGGTTGGGCCATCTATCCCATCCGTGCCAAAGGATACGATAGCCGCATTCTCCAGACCAGCTAAACCTAGTGCAGCACTAAGCACGAGCTCCTGATTTCGACCTCCCATGCCTTTACCTCTCACAGTCACTGTAGTTTCGCCTCCTGAAAGCAGAAGCGACGGAATTGAGATTGGCTTTCCTGCCTCGTACACTTCTCGCGTAACACGAGCTAAAGCATCGCCAACCTGGCACGCCTCACCTTGCATCGCAGTCGTCAACACGTGAACATTGAGATTATGGGCTTTCCCAACTTCCACAGCCATCTCAAGAGCATTCACATTACTCGCTATAATCTTGTAGCAGGCTTTTTGGAAACATTTCTCTCCGCTCCCGGGTGTTTCAGGTATCATGCCCTTTACCCCATCCCTCAGGCGAATCATAACGCTTGTCGGCATTTTTCCCACAAGTTCGTACTTCTCCAGCACTGAAAAAGCACCCCGATAAGTAGTCAAATCACAACAAGACGGCCCACTTGCAATCGTATCTAACCTATCTCCAATTACGTCAGAGATAATCAGAGTAACGATTCTTGCAGGGAAAGCTGCCCTGGCCAGTTGGCCACCCTTAAAAGCAGACAGGTGTTTTCTAACTGCGTTAAATTCCTGTATAGTAGCACCACTTTTTAACAAAAGCTGTGTAACCTCCTGCAACTCGCTAAGCTCTATACCCTCTGCAGGGAGAGGCATAAGCGCCGAGCCACCACCACTGATTAAACAGATCACCAGATCCCGCGGGTCAAGCCCACCAACAAGATCAAGCATCTGCCTGGTTCCTTTCACACCAGACTCAGTGGGAATAGGATGTCCTGCTTCCACAAATTTGATCTTCTGTGCTGTCTTCTCAGGCAGCGTACCTTCCGGGATATTTACTATGCCCTCCGTGAGTCGGTCGCCCAGGATATGCTCGAGTGTTATCGCCATCGCCGCACCGGCTTTGCCACCGCCTATCGCTACAATCCTCCCAACTTCATTAAGGTTAACTTCATAATCCCCTACCTTAAGCTTATCTGCTTCAAGTTTCACCCACTTACGTATGCTAGAAGAGGGGCTTCCTGCTTCGATAGCACTATTCACTAACTCAACCAGAATTTCCCTGATTTCAGCCAGTTTCGGAGTACAAGCATTCTTAACCAGTTTGTCAGCGTTTTTTACCAGCATTCATCTTCACCATACCTCAATGGCCTCATTAAAATAATACCATTTGAGCTATGCACTTAGCCATCGGTGATAAGCTCCACCCCTTCTTTATTTTCCTTGCCCGGTGTTATTATTACTTGTTGCTTCGCCACATAAATTTACATAGACCCCACTAATCCTTGGTCCAGCTCAAAATTTCTTGGAAAATGTTCACTCGACTACGCTATAATCCTTATATAATAATTGGTTTTAATAGTTCCCATGTATGCGAAGGAGATGACAGGAGTTTATTATAATACTTGCGCTATCATTGACGCCGATGGTAGATTGCTTGGGAAGTGCAGGAAAAACCATATACCCCACCTGCCTGATTTTTGGGAGCTTGATCAACCAGCCCTCGCTGTAGCTAACGGTTACTTTATAGCAACAATTAACAGGGTAGGGATAGAAGCACCATGGAATACTGGCAGGTTTTATGGCTCTAGTTACATCTGCAATCCGAAAGTAGAGATTATAGCTAAAGGGTCAGAAAATAAAGATGAGACAATTATCGCTGATGTTGACCTGGATATGATCTAGGAGGTAAGACAACTTTGGCAATTTTACAGAGACAGGAGACCTGAAACTTACAATAAATTGGTAGAATTATAAAGAGAGGGGAACATGTTATTTGCGGACCTTGTAGTATTAAATGGCAACATTATCACAGTTGATGACAAGAACCCTAGAGCAGAAGCATTAGCGGTAAAGGGTGAAAAGTTTGTTGCAGTAGGAACAACAAACCAGATTAGAGAATTGGTAGGAGCAAATACCCGTGTAATAGATATTCAAAGAGAAACTGTAATCCCGGGATTTATCGATGCTCATTGTCACCCAACGGAGGTTGCCAGATCCCTGCTCCAAGTTGATTGTAGCCCAGGAAAAGTAAATGCAATTAGTGATATTGTAAATACCCTGGCGGAAAGAAGCAAAACAACACCACCAGGAAAATGGCTACAAGGGTTTGGCTATGACGATACAAAGCTTAAAGAGAACAGGCATCCGACACGCTGGGACTTAGACAAGGCATCGACAGAGCATCCAATTTATATCACCCAGGTAAGCGGGCATATAGGTGTTGTAAATTCCCATGCCTTGAAAATAGCGAAACTCACAAAAGATTCATCTGACCCTACTGGAGGAAAGTTCGATAGGATCCAAAACGGAGAGTTAACAGGCGTATGTCGGGAAAGGGCTCAAGATATATTTAGACCCCTGATCCCTCCCCCGACAAGAGAAGAAGATAAGAAAGCAATTCATCTGCTGTGCCAAAAATACTCAAGCGGAGGGATTACCAGTGTGGGGGATGCCATGGTCAGCCCACTGGATATAAGGCTATACCAGGATGCTTTAGAGGAGAGGTCATTATCTATACGGGTTTACATGATGCCATTAAACAATAACCTGCCATATCTTAAAAAATTAAACCTGCGAACTGGATTTGGCAATAGTAGGCTCAAAATTGGGGCCACTAAAATGTTCCTGGACGGGGCAATTGCGGGAAGGACAGCATCCCTGTACGAACCTTACGAAGGGAGACCAGATGATTATGGAATCCTGGTACTAACACAGGAGAAATTAGATAAGGAGATTTTTGAGGCTCACAAAGCAGGATTCCAAATTGGTGTCCATGCGAATGGAGACAGAGCAATTAATATGCTTCTAGATTCCTATGAAAAAGCATTGAATAAATTGCCCAGGGTGAATCACAGGCACCGAATCGAACATTGCACCGTCGTAAATCCAACGATACTAAAAAGGATAAAGGAGTTGGGGCTTGTAGTGCTTCCATTTTCAACATATATCTGGGAACACGGAGAGAAAATGAAAGAATACGGGAAGAGAATTTCCATGATGTTTGCCTGTCGATCTTTTCTCGACCATGGAATTCCAGTAGCAGGAAGTACTGATAACCCCTGCGGCCCGGTCGAACCTCTGCTCGGATTACAAAGCATGGTAACACGAAAAAGTAAGGATGGAGAGATTCTTGGGGCAGAGCAGAAAATTTCGATAGAGGAAGCCATCAGGATTTATACTATGGGAAGTGCCTATGCATCTTTTGAGGAAAATATAAAAGGCTCTATCGAAGTAGGAAAATTAGCCGATTTTGTAGTGCTTTCCGATGACCCTACTAGAGTGTCGCCAGATAACATAAGGGCAATCAATGTGGAAAAAACGATTGTCGGCGGGGAAATCGTATATGAACTAGAAAACTATAACGACAGGAGAAGGTTAATATGATAATCACAGTACCAAAAGAATTGAAACCAGGAGAAAGAAGGGTAGGAATAGACCCCGCCTGGACAAATTGTTTAGTAGGTAAAGGACATGTAGTTTTAGTGGAGAAAAGCGCTGGCCACTTTTCTGGATTTGAAGATGAAGACTATGAAAAAGCGGGGGCTCAAATTGTTGATTCAAAGGATGAGCTATGGTCACGTGGAGAGTTGATATTGAAAGTCAAGGAACTCCAGGAGAAGGAATATTCTCTGCTCCATGAAAACCAGATAATTTCTACCTTTTTCCACCTGACTGAAGCTTTTGAACCAGAAGTGTGCGAAAATTTAAAGAAGGCAAAAATCACCACAATTGCTCTGGAGCAGTTAGTCCGCGAGGGGAACTTCAGAGTAGCAATTGTGCCAATGAGCGAAATTGCTGGCTGGAATGCTGCCATTCAGATGACCTGGTTACTGTTTGAAGCGCCTGCGTCACTAGGTGTTGCTCTAGCTAATTTCTCAGGGGCTGGCCCTGCCAGAATTACTATACTCGGTGGTGGAACTGTAGGTTATTTCGCCGCAAAAACACTTTTAGGCATCGGGGCTGAAGTGACAATCTTAGAAAACGATTTGCGGAGAATGGCAGAATTGAACAAGCTATTTAGCGGTCGCGCCAGGGTGCTTTATTCCAATGACGAGAATATTAGAAAATCACTAAAGGAATCTGTGGGGCTTATTAATGCTGTCTATCCAATGCCAGACAGCAAGACTATAATCACAAGGGAGCACGTAAAGCTTCTTCCACAAAAAGGAGTTATCGTTGATGTGGGAGGAGAACTCATAGAGACATGCCACTATACCACGCTGGAGAATCCAACATATACAGAAGAGGGAGTAATTCATTATTGCGTGGATAACGCCCCTTCACTGGTAGCAAAAACTTCATCCAAGCTGCTCATAAATTCATATATGCCTTACCTGATTGACATTGCTGAAAAAGGGCTTGACATAGCTTTGAAAGAGAGCCCAGTATTGAGAGGCGCTCTGAATTTCTACAAAGGGAAACTTGTTAACGAAGAGGTAGCAAAAAGACAAGGCTTGAAAATGGAGCAACTATAACTACCCGGATTTGCTAGCCAAAGACCACAGCAAAGGGAAACAAATAAAAAGCGTAGAAGAGGTCACTTGTAAAACTTTGTAGCTCTCAGCTAATAGCATTCTCAATAAGCTCAATGCGCTTGGTTTTGCCGTTTTGGTCGACCTCTATCGCTACAACATCTATGCGCCACAAGGAGGATAGATCCTGGTGAGTATTTATATAGGTTGAAGCTAAGGCAATTAATCTTTTCTTCTTAGCCAGCGTTATTGATTCTTCTGGGGTACCAAAGTCCAAATTACTTTTAGTGCGAACCTCGATAAAGACAAGACAATCTTTTTGCTGAGCTATAATATCAATTTCTCCTTCACGACAGCGAAAATTTGTTTCTCTGATATGGTAGCCCCTTTTTTTGAGAAATTTCCGGGCTAATTTTTCGCCCAGTTTACCCACTTCCTGGCGATTCATCTTCATTTTAGATTACTTTGCCCTTTCGTCCGCACCTTAATTTCCTCTCTCTAGGGAAGAAGGACTATGGTTCATAACCATAGTCCTAACAGGAGCAAAAGATAGCCGGTGAATTGGCGAAGGCCCCAACTGTTGCAGACAGGAAACATGCCTCCGTGTCCCATAACCTTTATGCCTGGCAAAATCATAACCTTGATAAATTTTATCCAGTTCCTCCATCAAGTGATCCCTGGTAACTTTAGCCACAATAGAAGCACAGGCAATAGAAAGACATAACTTATCACCCCTGGTTATTCCTTCTTGAGGTATAGAGCAATGGGGTAAAGTCAACCTATCGATAATGAGGAACTGTGGTTGGCTCGGCAGTTTTTCTACAGCTTGCTTCATAGCCAGCTGAGTAGCTTTAAGGATATTCGTGGCATCAATGATTTTCTCTGAAACAATGCCAACACCTACAGCCGTAACCTCTCCTCGAATTAAAGGGAACAGAGTTTCACGTTTCTTTGAGCTTATCTCCTTACTATCCCGAACTAGCTTAAACCAGGGAAGACAGCTACAGCGAGGCAAAATAACAGCAGCAGCAACTACTGGGCCAGCAAGAGCTCCTCTCCCAACCTCATCAATGCCCGCAATAAGCTCATAGCCTTGCGACTTAAGTCTATTTTCCCAATCAAGATTTGGTGGTTGCGACATATCTCTAAAGTGAATCCTGAAAATCAGGTCTCCTGATTTATAGCCTTCCACATAATATCTTACGCAATTTCTCTCCTCTGGAGAGAGATCACACAAAGGCTTATTCCCCTTCTCCAGCTTGCTCCTACGAGAAGGAGAGGGGATTATAAAGAATCTTTGTGGCTAACTATATATTAAATAATACCACTTTCTCAGCTCTTAACCATTGGCGGTAAGGCTTTGATCGTTTTTTCCCCTTATCACTCCCCCACACAAAGGAGCAAACAGCCACGGCTTTGGCTTGACAGCAGCCCCCCAAAGAATTGTATAGTGAAGAGCCACACACTTTTGCCAGAGCATCAGCTAAAGGAGGTGATACATAGCACACCAATAACCAGTAGAGGCTGCTTAAGCACAATCCATAGGAAATTAAACCGGCTGGCAATCTAAGACAATAGCCAGACGTGGCAAACTTTACAGAAAAACGAGGAGAGTGAGCATATGAAAATTGAAGAATACAGGAATAGATTCCCTATCATAAAACGGGGGGTGAACTACCAGGCAACCTGCGGCATAGGGATTCTGCCAGATGTTGGCGTTCAAGCCATTGAAGATGTCAAAAACACGAGCACTGAAATACCGGAAGTAAATTTCGACAATTTCCTGAATGCACATGAAGAGTTGAAAGTTGAATTTGCAAAGATAATTAACGCAGAACCTGGAGAGATTGCACTCGTGCAGAGTACAAGTGCAGCAGCTTGCCGAATCTTAAATTCGCTCGATTACAAAAAGCGGAACAAAATAGTGGTAAGTGCTCTAAGCTTTCCTGGTATATCATTCGCATGCTATGCCCAACAAAAGAGAGGCGCCAAAATCTCGTTTGTCCCTTCACCTCAAAAGATTGGCAGCCCAGTTGACTATGACAACCTGCGACCAGGACCAACTGATTATGAAAAAAGCATTGATGCAAAAACTATTCTGGTAGTTTTAACAGGTACCTGTTACCGCACTGGATTTAGACAGGATAAGCTCAAAGAGATAGTTAAAATAGCCCATGATAAAGGCGCATATGTATTTATAGATGACGGACAACTAAGCGGTCATTTTGTAGAAGATGTTAAAGAAAGCGGCGTCGATTTTTTGTCAAGTACCACCTACAAATATTTATTGTGCCCCACAGGAAATGCCTTCCTGTATGTGAAGAAAAAACTGGTGGAAAAATTAGAATCACTGGATAGAGGATGGTTCAGCGGGGAAGACTTTATGGAAACATTCCCGTATTGGCTGGAGAATAAGGGCCGTCATAGACTTTCCAAAACAGCAAACAGGTTCGAATTAGGTGTTCCTCGACTCCCACTTGATTACATTTCACTGCCAGTGCTCAAAATGATAAATGAAATTGGGGTGAAGAACATCGAAAATTACACTAAGTGCCTGCTGGATTATTACTCCCAACGAATTACCGAAGATGGTTACGCGGGTTTTGAGACAAAATCACCATATAACAGCGAACAAAGGTCTCACCTAACAATCAAAATCCCCAATGCCCAGAGAGTAAGTGTTGAGTTGAGAAAATACAACACTGCTGTTGAGCCAAGTGGGGAAGAAGTAATCCGAATCGCTCCACATTTCTACAACATTAAAGAGGAGATAGATGAACTGTTGATAAATTTAAGAAAGACTCTAAAAAAGTGATAATCTGCTCATAGAAGCAGTAGTAACAATACTACAACAAAGAGATTTCAGAATTTCTAATCAATAATGCCACCCCCCAACAGTTCATCGTCTCTATAAAAGACAATGGCCTGCCCTGGAGTAACCGCCCATTGCGGCTGTAAAAAGCGAATATCGGCAGAATCCACTTTAGGAAGTAATGCAGCTTCTGCCGCTCTCGATTTATAGCGTATTTGGGCACTTACAGCTACAGGCTCAAACGGTAATTCCCCCGCTACCCAGCTCAAATTTTTAGCCGTAACTTCCTGCCTATAAAGCTCGCTTTCGTTGCCAAGCACAATTCTATTATTCTCTGGCTCTATCTTAGTTACATAAAGGGGAATGTTTGAGGCTACTCCCAAACCATGCCTTTGCCCGATAGTGTAGAATGCTATTCCACGATGATGACCTAATATCACCCCTTGAGTATCCAGAACATCTCCAAGCATGCATGAGAAGCGCTTGTTAAGGAAAACATGATAGTTCTTTTGAGCAATAAAGCAAAGGTCTTGGCTGGATTTAATCGCCGTGGGTAACCCCCTTCGTTGGGCTATCCGTCTAAGCTCAGTTCTGCCATAGTCCCCTAGAGGGAATAGAAGATGGCTGAGCTTCCTCTGGTCTAAGGTATAGAGAAAATAAGATTGGTCTTTACCCGTATCTTTCGCTCTAAGCAGATGATAGATGCCCTCAGGCTTCTCAATTCTGGCATAATGGCCTGTAGCTAAATAATCAACGTCCAAAGCAAGAACCCTGTCTAGCAGGAATCCAAATTTGATGTGCTGATTACAGGCAATGCAAGGGTTAGGAGTTCGCCCCCTCCTGTACTCCTGACAGAAATAATCTATTACACAATGCTCAAATTCCTTTTGTAAATCCAGTACATGGAAAGAAATACCAAGAGTATGGCACACCTGCTCAGCCCGGCATTCCATCCGCTGAGCATATGATGAATCCCACAACCGCATATACACCCCCATGGTTTCATAGCCAGCATTTTTAAGCAACAAGGCAACCATAGAAGAGTCCATTCCTCCACTCAATGCTACAGCTACTCTTCCTTTAGTCATAGACATTTACAAGTATATCGCACGAGGTAGAACATAGCGAGATTGTAGCACTATTTTTTCTTGACGCAGTTTATCATGAGCGAGATTTCCCAATCGCTCCGCTTTCCCTGGACGGCAAGGATCAGGAAGTTCGAGGTTTGTTCGGCTTGCTCCCGCAACGATAAGAAGGAGGTAACATTTGGCTCACTTTCCCCCAAACAATGTCACTGATTCTCCTTCTAGGCAGTGTGGCATCTATAACTAACCAATGATCTGGATCAAACGCCGCCATCTTAAGGTATCCTTCCCTCACCCGGTGATGAAAGGATAATTCCTCTAATTCAAAGCGGTCACCCAAATCAGATTTTCGTGCCAGGCCTTGTTCAGATAACAAATCTAAAAGGATGACAATATCTGGCTTGAGATTCTGTGCCGCCAAGTTATTAATCATCTCTATATCAGGTAGTTTAAGCCCACGTCCATAACCCTGATAAACAAGTGTGGAATAGCCAAAACGGTCACAAATAACTATCTTCCCTTGTTGCAAAGCAGGGTGGATCACCTCAGTTACCAACTGGGCACGGGAGGCAGCAAAAAGGAGCAATTCCGCCTCAGGGGAGATAGGGTTTTCCTCTTTCCTCTTGAGCATTCTCCTCAGTTTATTACCCAAAGCAGTGCCCCCGGGCTCATGTGTCAGTATTGCAGCAATATTCTGCCGAAGTAGCCTGCGCCACAAAATCCTGACCTGGCTGCTTTTGCCACAACCCTCACCACCTTCAAATACGATAAATAAGCTCAATGACTACCCCAACTCTCTTTAGTACAATGCCATTTCCCTTTGTCACCAACATTACCAACCTACGCATTCTCCTTGCTATTATGGCGCTTGGCCAACAGATGCTGCAGATGATAAATATAGCCAGGCTCAGAGGCAACAGGATAAACAGTATCCAGGCACTGTCTCATCTGGGCAACGTTGTTGCTTTTAAGAACATAAATTGGAACACCGAGTATTTCAGCATCCCTCACCTTCTGTGCCTTGCTGCGGTAATGGCCACGCGTAGTAACAAAAAGCTCCGCTTGTTTGATATCGGCGATGATCTCCAAATCCCTTTGCTTTTCCATAGCAACTTGCTCCAACCGAACACGATTAACACCAAAGAGGTAAAACCGTAGCGGCTTTCCTTTCAGTTCCTTTGTTTCGCTCAGGGCAAATTTTTGCTTATTATCCAGTCTGGAAGATGATGGTACCTTCTTATTTCTCACCTCCCCTTCCTCATCCATCCAGCGAAGTTCCACCTGCGTAGGTCGCTGATGCAAAATAGTATCCACAGCATCACTCACACTAGGATGAACAACTACCTTGTAATAGTCCACAATTTCAACCACCGCATCAAAAGTGGGTGGCGCTTTACGTTCCAGAACAGACTTCTGTGTGTGGCGCCGCCTTGCCTCTTCATCACCCAGTGTAACCGTCTGGATACCACCAACAAGATCAGATAAGGTGGGGTTCATTATCAGGTTTTCCAGGGTATTCCCATGTGCCGTGCCTACCAATTGCACTCCACGCTCAGCAATAGTTCGAGCCGCCTGAGCTTCAAGCTCAGTGCCTATTTCATCAATAATAATAACCTCCGGCATATGATTTTCCACCGCTTCAATCATTACTGCATGTTGCCTGGCAGGAGTAGCCACCTGCATCCGCCGTGCGTGCCCGATAGCAGGATGAGGGATATCGCCATCCCCTGCAATTTCATTGGAAGTATCAATCACTACGACACGTTTCTTAGAATCATCAGCCAATACTCGCGCCAGTTCACGTAGCATGGTTGTCTTACCTACACCAGGTGGGCCCAAGAGTAAAACTTTTTTACCTGATTCGACAAGACCTTGAATCATCTTTGCACTGCCAAACACAGCCCTCCCCACACGACAGGTCAAGCCAATTATCTGGCCATTCCTATTTCGCATGGCTGAAATGCGGTGAAGAGTGCGTTCGATTCCAGCACGATTGTCTCCTGTAAACTCTCCCACGCGAGACACCACATAGTCGATATCAACACCCTCAATCTCCCTGGAATCTAGAATTAAGTCGCGGTGGAGGAAGCGAACTTCAGGAGGACGCCCCAGGTCTAAAATTATCTCTAATAAATCACTACAATCAGATTGCTGGTAAAGTAACCCCCGAACATAGGGTGGCAAAACATTAAGCAAGGTATCCAGTTCGCCACTAACTACCTTTTGCATACTGTAATAAGGTTATTTTCCCCTTACCAACCCCTAGTAGCCAGTAACTCCTGCTGAGGTATGGTTTTTATATCCAATCCAGGCATAGCCGCTCCCAAACCTTTAGACACTTCAACAAGAATATCAGGGTCCTGATAATGAGTAGTAGCTTTGACAACAGCCTTTGCCACTGCAGGAGGATTGCTTGACTTAAAGATGCCTGAGCCAACAAACACGCCCTCAGCTCCCAGTTGCATCATCAAGGCAGCATCGGCTGGCGTAGCTACACCACCAGCAGCAAAATTCACCACAGGCAATCTGCCTGTATTATGAATCTCTATGACTATCTCTGCAGGGGCACCAAGTTTCTTTGCCTCAGCCACCAGCTCTTCCACAGGCAGAACCTTGAGCCGTCGAATTCCATCCTGGACAACCCGCATGTGCCTCACAGCTTCAACAATGTTTCCCGTTCCGGCTTCACCTTTCGTTCTAATCATGGCAGCCCCTTCAGCAATGCGACGCAATGCCTCACCTAAATCACGGCAGCCACAGACAAAAGGAATTTTGAAATCGTGCTTCCAGACATGGTAGTTTTCGTCAGCAGGAGTAAGTACTTCGGATTCGTCAATAAAATCAACCCCCATAGCCTCCAATAGCTGGGCTTCAACAAAATGCCCAATACGACATTTCGCCATTACTGGTATGCTTACCGTATCCATTATGGCCGAAATTATACTGGGGTCAGCCATACGAGCCACTCCTCCAGCAGCACGAATATCTGCTGGCACTCGTTCCAAAGCCATAACGGCACAGGCACCAGCATCCTCAGCGATTTTAGCTTGCTCCGGGGTGACTACATCCATAATCACTCCACCCTTTAGCATTTGAGCCAATCCAGTTTTAGTTTTCCAAGTAGCTTTTTCCATAGTAACTACATCTTAGAATAAGCACAGGAAAAAATCAAACTCAATGTGAAGCGCCCAAAACTGATTATTCCCAGAACAGTAATTTACAGTTACATCACCCTTTCCTCGCTCACAGTGATTTTAAAATTCCTCTTCTTCAGCTCTTCAGAAAACCTCTTAGTATCTACGCATTCCTCCGGCCCCCAAACACCAGGCTTTATTTCTCCCCTGCCAAGCATTTGAGCACCTATTGATGCACTCATAGATGTAGCTGCATCCCCAAACTCCATATATAACCTGTCAGGCGACTGGTAGCACGTGCTGGTAACCTTGGTTCTTTTTCCCGCTTTTTCTCCCTTTCCCACTGCAAAGTATATTTCATAATCCTCAGCTTCCCCAAAAGCAGGAGCAGGTATTTTATCTTTATTTTTCTCCGCATTTCTATTTATCAACGCCTCCAGAAATTTCTCTGGAACAATATCCACACCATTCACCTTTACAGGTTCCCTGTCTCCAAAACCAACACTAATGAGAGCCTTCATAACCTCATCGTACCTCTCTGGCATATGGAGCCTCCATGTAACTTCCCTTACCCCTTTATCTTTAAAAGCGTCTGGTATAGTTGCTGTTTCTGAATGGGTTGTATGAACAAATTCAATTCTGCCAAAAGGTTGTGGTAGATCTATAAACTGTGCACCGCTGAGCGGAGGCATTGTCTTTGCTTCTCCATCTATATACTGGGTGTTGGCGTCTGCGTACTCACTTATGAGAGTTAGTATATTATAAGGAGCGACGAATACCGGGCTCTCCGGACCGATATATTTTCCACCCCAATATACATTCAGTTTTTCCACTTCGTCGAGATGCTCCGCACAACACTTCGCTAGAACATTTGTAAAACCTGGAGCTGATCCCATGCCCAATATAGCAGGAACTCCCTTAGTTACAAATTTTCCATGTAGCTTCTTCTGCTTTTTAGTAAAAACACCAAGTCCACCAAGGTCTATATATGGGCAGCCTGCCTCAAGGCAGGCATTAAAAATATCCATCTGGTAACCCACAAGGATAGGCACATTGTTCACACACACATCAACTGTTTTGAGCAACTCAATCATCTCTCCTTTATTCGCCACATCAATAAATTGGACCTCCAGCCTGTTATCCCCCAGTTCACTCACAAGACGCTCCGCCTTTTTCACATTACAGTCTGCAACGATGACTTTCTCTACCCCTTCCGATTTCTCCCATATTAAGATCTCTCACAATGCCAGAACCCATAGCACCACATCCACCTAATACAACTAGTTTCATTTTTAACTCCTTTCTATTTTTTTAGCTTTAGTGTTAACTCTCTCTTTTTATTACCGTTCACTCACCATTTTCACCTGTTCTCAGCAAAAGAGCCTGAGCAAACACGGCTATATTGCCCAAGTTCTTCCTCCCTGCCCTGCTAAACAATGACGAATTACCTCTTAATCTTTTCTAAAGAGGAACTAAGAACTTTTCCTTACTTCTTCGATTTCTTTACCCACTTCCTCTAATTCCTCTTCCAACTCTTTCTTATATTCCTGAAGCATACTAAGATACTCTTCCTTAGCTGGAGGTGGCTTTCTCCCATGGAAATAGAAACCAAAAGAGGGAATCCCAAAATAAAATCTCCAAGCCCTTCTACGCCACATCTTTACTTACCTCCTAAATTGGGCGACGCATTGGTATGCCAGGGCGTCGCGGATATTTCTCCGGCGTAAGATGTATTTTATCAATAATTATCAAATAACGCTCGTCACTAAGTTCCTTTAATTCTATTCTTTTTGCCTGATTTAACTTGCCACCCATAGTCTCAATAGCTCCAGTGGCTTTTCCCATTTCCTGCCCCACATCGCCTTTTTTCTGAGCCACGAATTTCCCGCCGATCCGACAGAAAGGTAAAGCTATTTCGACTAACGCAGGCAGTGCGGCTACAGCACGTGAGACGACTAAATCGAATTGCTGACGGTATAAGGGCAAGTGTGCTATTTCCTCAGCTCTGCCACGCACTATTTCCACTCCATCCAATTTCAGCTCCTGGCTAATATAGTGCAGGAAAGCTACTTTCTTAGCCGTTGAATCAACGAGCACAACTCTTGGCTTGTCGAGAAGGATTTTAAGCGGCAGACCAGGGAAACCAGCGCCCGTGCCTATATCGATAATACTAAAACCGGCCTTGTTTATTTCCTCTCTGGTCAAGGCCAAAATCACACTTATGGAATCAAGAAAATGCTTCACTTGAGCTTCCTGATAACCAGTTATGGCAGTAAGGTTAACCTGTTTATTCCACTCCACCAGTTTTTGATAATAGAGTTCGAATTGCTTCACCTGCCTGGCGTTAAGCTCTATACCTAACTGGCATGCCCCTTCAATAAGTTTTTCCATCAATGAGACGCCTGTATTCTCCCATAAGGAGGGGATAACCGCTCACAAATCCTGAAATACCTGAGGGGCCACTTCCTTCGCTATTCTACTTATCTCTCCAGCCACCGCTCTTATTTCAGGAAGTGCTCGTTTAGACGTGCGCAATTTAATGATGTGACGAATCTCGCGAAAATTCCACGTGCAGATTATTTGAGTTTCACAGGCATTAGGAAGAACATAGCGAGCTATCTCAGGCTTTACGCCCTTAGCCAGCAAATTTCTATAAACTTCCCAGCAAACTCTCATCGCCTGTTCAAATTCCTCCTGGACAGATGCATCTCTTTGCTTAATTTCGGGAGGTTCAATATACCTTGGTTCGTTCTCTTTTACATATCTCTGGCTTCTCTGGCTATAGCTTGCCATCCTGTGTCTGACAAGTTCATGAGTTAACACCCGGCTAGCCCTGATATAGAAGGTGGCGCAAGCATGCTCAATCATCGACTCATGCCCTACCTCCATCCATTTCTGGATACGGTCAGGCACCGTCCCTATTTTATCCTGTGTATCCCAGCATAACCTCCCCGCCTTTTCTATTAGCTTCTCGGCTTCAGGAGTGACCGCAAGCAACCTAACTTCTACATCATATCCTTTTATCATCGTTCACCTCGCTTATCTCATTATGACAGCTTATCCACATCCATTTCAATTCCGCTATGGCAAGATTCTAACAAACTAAAGCTCATCTTGATAGTAATTCCGGCCCTCTCGCGAAGACTATTTTTCTTCTAGCAGGGTCATGCACTGATCATTGAAGTGGAATAGGTTCTTTACAAACATCCTAAAATCTACGATGTGGCCGCTATCGAAATTCCACACGGGCAAGATTGAAAAAGCAAAACTACGACCTAAATATACTCTTCACACTATGTCTATCGCCCCTTGATTTAGTTCAGATAGGTTAGTGACACACACAGAAGTTATGAAAGGACGTTAT
>CAZDXE010000011.1:0-27945 GCA_964509565.1 uncultured Dehalococcoidales bacterium
GACCGATATACTCAATGCCTTTAATGCGATAACTGGATTGCATTGGTCTATAGAACAGCTAGTAAAGGTGGGTGAACGTAGCTTTAATCTTCAAAGGCTCATGAATATCAGGGATGGTAAGGGCAGGGAGTATGATGGGCTACCCAAACGTATTTTTGAACCGGCAAAAAGTGGTTTTCGAAAGGATAGAGTTCCTCCGTTCGATGCGCTAATGGATGATTATTATAAGCTTAGAAGATGGAATAAGAAGACAGGTACTCCAGAAAAGGAAAAACTTGTTGAGCTTGGCATAAAGGGTTGAGCTTTACAAATGCAGGAAAGAGGAATAGAGAAAAGAAAATTCAAGTGTGATACATAGGCCGTCGTAGTTGACGGTTGCGATATGCCAGGGAGGCGATGCAGAGAATAGTGCATGGTTTTCCTGGCTAAATCGTTTTCTATAAAGCTGTCGCTGTGGGAATCAATAAGGGTCATCGCTTTTTGCAAGTGGGTATGGTTGCCCATATGTCCCAATCATAAACGAGCTGTCCTGACTTCTCAGGCTCATCCTGTATTGGAAGAGATTGGAGCTTGTGTACTATTTTATGGGGTGATATACTTTTTCGGCAATGGAAGTAAAGCACTTTCTTTCGGTAGCAGACCTTAACGGTGATGAAATTGAGCAGCTTATAAAACAGGCTTTGCTTATGAAGCGGGGACCTACAGAGCGCCTTCTTTCGGGCAAGTCTGTAGCGCTTCTGTTTGAGAAACCTTCTCTGCGTACTAAAGTCAGTTTCGATATAGCTATAGAACAGCTGGGTGGGCATCCCGTCTATTTATCCCCGGCCGAAGTGGGCATGGGTAAGCGAGAATCAGTCTCTGACGTAGCCCGGGTCCTGTGTCGCTACGTTGATGGTATTGTTGCCCGCACCTTTGCCCATCAGACTTTGCTGACTCTGGCTGAATATTCCTCTGTGCCTGTTGTTAATGCACTTTCCGACCTGGAGCACCCCTGTCAGGCGCTTGCTGATTTCCTTACTATATATGAAAATAAAAACAGACTTGCAAATTTAACGCTGGCATTTATTGGCGATGGTAACAACGTGGCCAACAGTCTGCTGCTTGCTGCCTCACTTACTGGCGTGAATTTCCACGTTGCATCCCCGCCTGGTTATGAAATTAAGCAAGAGATGCTGAGCCGAAGCCAGGAACTTGCTGTTTCCAGTGGCAGTCGAATTGAATTAACTAATGACCCCATGGCAGCAGTTAAAGATGTTGATGTAGTGTATACTGATGTGTGGACCAGCATGGGGCAGGAAGCCGAAGCAGAAGAGCGGCGTCGTATTTTTTCTGATTATCAAGTGAATGAGAAATTACTATCTCTGGCTAAAAAGGATGCTTTATTTATGCACCCTTTGCCAGCTCATCATGGTGAGGAAGTTTCCTCAGGATTGCTGGATAACCCGCACTCAGTGGTTTTCGCTCAGGCAGAAAACAGACTTCATCTGCAAAAGGCGCTACTGGCCAAGTTGCTTTCGTCAAGCAATAGGGGGTAGTGAATAAATGCCAGCCCCGGTTGTAGCTATTGTAGGTAGAGCTAACGTTGGTAAATCCACTTTACTTAATCGTCTGGCGGGCAAACGCTTAGCTGTTGTTGATGATTTACCCGGGATTACCAGGGATCGTGTCTTTGCTTCTACCTCGTGGCATGGAAGAGACTTAACCTTAGTTGATACTGCTGGCTGGCAGGCAAAACCGCAGGCGGGTTTAGATGAAGCGGTTAAGCAACAGGTGGGGCTTGCTATCGAGCAGGCTGATGCCATTATTTTCCTTACTGATGCCAGAGAAGGACTTATTTCTGCTGATGAGGAGATAGCTGATCTGCTGCGTGCCACTAACAAACCTGTAATCCTGGCAGTAAACAAAGTGGATTCTGTTGGCCAGGCGAATCTGGCAGCTGATTTTTACCAGATGGGCATTGGCACAACTGTAAGTATTAGTGCCTATCATAACAGGGGAATAGGGGACTTAATAGATGCCGTATTAACTTTGCTTCCTCCATCGGCTCCCGGCCCTGTGGAGTCGGCGGATGCTAAATTAGCTATCGTGGGACGACCCAATGTGGGTAAGTCCACCCTGTTAAATGCATTGCTGAGAGATGAGAGAGCTGTTGTACATGAGGCTCCAGGGACAACACGTGATGCTATCGATGCTATGCTTTGCTGGGATGATAAAAGGATACAGCTTATTGATACTGCTGGTATCAGGCGACACAGCCATGCCTGCATTGGAGTTGACTATTACAGCTTGATTCGCTCTCTTCAGGCTATTAACCGTTGCGATGTTACCTTGCTTCTGGTTGATGCTGGTGAATTCATCACTACACAGGATATGCATATTGCTGGATATATTATGGAAGTTGGCAAAGGTATGGTGTTGGTGGTTAATAAATGGGATGTTATTCCTGCGGAACAGAGAAAGGAATTCAAGTGGTATATAAAGAAGCGGATTAATTTTATGTCTTATGTTCCTGCCATTTATATCTCTGCCAAGTTGGGGCAGAATATTAATAAGGTTTTACCTCAAGCATGGCATGTATGGCAGGAAAGTCACAAACGTTTCGCAAATGATGTAATCGATCTGGTGGTGAAACAGGCGGTAAATAGCCATCCTCCGCCTCATGTGGGCTCGAGGCAATTGCGTATCACTAAGGCTTATCAGGATGAACGTAATCTCTCGTCTTTTGTGTTGCAGGTTAATGACCCGAGCTTGGCTCAGTTTTCCTACCGACGTTACCTGGATAATAAGCTGCGGCAGAAATTCGGTTTTTGTGGCTCCCCTTTGCGGTTGATTTTTACCAAGGCTGGCCGTAAAGGCGGCGGTAGGACAAAGAAGGTGAAAACATGATAGGTGCCAGATTAGCTGGGGTGATAATTATTGCGTATCTTATTGGCTCTATTCCATTTGGTTTGATTATAAGTAAACTGAAGGCTGGTGTCGATGTCAGGGAATATGGAAGTGGCAAAACAGGTGCTACTAATGTAATGCGAATCGCGGGGACTAAACTTGGTATTTTAACTATGATTCTCGATGCAGGTAAAGCGGCCGGAGCAGTCATGCTGGCTGAGGTGATCGTGGGGGACAGTTTCTTGACTATGGGCAGTGTATCTTTTCAACAGATAGCTCAAGTTACTGCGGGATTGGCAGCGGTAGCGGGGCATAACTGGCCTGTATTTGCTAAATTCAAGGGTGGCAGAGGTGTAACTGCTTATTTTGGCACGTTGATTGCCATCTATCCCCCGGTGGCTATATTTGGAATCGAAGTTCTGACTATATCGGCATTGCGTAGCAAGCGTATGTCGCAGAGCTCTATGCTTGCTGTGCTGGCTGTTTGGTGCTTGATGGTGCCCCTGACGCTTATTAATGGGTTCCCTCGCATTTATCTGGCTTATGGGCTAGCAGGTATAGCCTTGATTGTTTATCAACATCGTGATAACGTAAAGCGCCTACGACAGGGCACAGAACGCCAATTGTGGTGAAGTGGATAGAGAAAGCAGGTTGATTTTGAATTATGTCTAAAGCTACCATCATAGGTAATACTACCTGGGGTAACACTTTAGCCGCTCTGCTGAGCAATAATGGGGTAGCAGTAAAACTTTGGGTGCGCAGCGAGAGTGAAATCGAGGGATTAAAGCAGGGGGAGCGTGGTTATTTTCATACCAGCCACATCGAAGACGCAGTGAATGGAGCTGATTTAGTGGTCTGGGTGGTTCCTTCGCAAAAGTTAAGACAAAATGTTAGTTGTGCTAAAAATTACCTGACCGACTCAATGTTACTGGTGAGCGCTGCCAAGGGGCTGGAAGTGGATAGTGGCAAGCGAATGTCCCAGGTAATGGCGGAGGAAATTGCTCCTTCTCTAAGACAGCAAATTTGTGTTCTCTCTGGCCCTAATCTGGCCAGGGAAATTGCACAGGGCTTGCCTGCTGCTTCCATGATCGCTGCACATGATATAGCTGTTGCTGAGAGAGCACGGGGTTTGATGAGCTCGGCAAAATTTCTTCTATTTGCCACTGAGGATATTATTGGCGTGGAATTGTGTGGAGCTCTGAAAAATATCGTAGCCTTAGGTGCTGGAATGATTGATGGGTTGGAACTGGGAGACAATGCCAAGGCTGCTTTTATCACCTGGAGTTGGACTGAAATTACTTCTTTGTCGGTGTCACTGGGAGCTAAAGCCGAGACTTTCTATGGTTTAGCTGGCCTGGGTGACTTAATAGCTACCTGCGCCAGTACCTTGAGTCGCAATCATTACGTTGGATATGAGTTAGCTAAAGGGAGGCTTTTGGAGGAGATAACTGCTTCCATGGTGCAGGTGGCTGAAGGAGTTTATGCTGCAAAAGCAGTCCATCGCTTAAGTCAGAAAATGAATTTGGAAGTGCCTATTGCCAATCTTGTTTACAGGGTTCTTTTTGAGAATCTCCCTGCTGCTGAGGCAGTGGCTAATTTAATAAATGAATTAGCCAGGAATCGTTATGAACCTGCAACAGTAGATGTCTTAGAATAGTTTTGCCTGGGGTAGTATATTGGCTAACTCTTCAAAAAGGCGTCGCTGCTTTGCATCTAGGTGTTGTGGTGTAACCACCACAACTTTAACAAGCAAATCACCCTTTCCCCTGCTGTTAAGCCTTGGTACCCCTTTGCCTTTAAGACGAAAAACCTTTCCATTCTGGGTGTACGGTGGTATTTTCATGCTTGTTTTCCCATCTAAGCTGGGTATTTCTATCTCATCGCCCAGCGTTGCCTGAGCAAAGTTAATGGGCAATTCATACAAAATATCAATCCCATCTCTATGGAATAGATGGTGTGGTTTTACTGAAAAGTAGATGTAGAGGTCACCAGGCCTGCCTCCATATAAACCGGCATTCCCTGCATCACTCCGGCGCATCTGGTAGCCATCATCCACACCTGCAGGAATATCCAGTGTTAATTTGCGTTTTGTTTTTATTTTCCCTTTTCCATGGCATTGAGAACATGGGTCGGTTATTATGGTGCCGTTGCCTCCACAGCTAGAGCAAATACCTATCTGGCTGAAGCGACCAAAAATACTTCGTTGTACCCTTGTTATCTGTCCAGTGCCGTGGCAATCAGGGCAAGTCTGGGGGTTGGTCCCCTGTTTGGTGCCAATGCCGTGACATGAGGGGCAATTCTCAATGCGTTGTAAATCAATCTCTTTCTGGCAGCCGTTTATGGCTTCCTCAAAAGAGAGGGTGAGGCGGGTTTGCAATGCATCCCCTTTTTGTGGTGTACGCTGGGCAGTCCTGTTGAGAGGAGATTCACCAAAGCCACCGAAGAAAGATTCGAAAATATCGCCCAGCCCGCCGAAACCGAAATCAGAAAAACCGTGCAATCCTTCAGCATCTACTTTGCCGTAGCGGTCGTAGTAATTTCTCTTCTCAGGGCTGGAAAGTATCTGGTAGGCTTCATTTATCTCCTTGAATTGATCTTCTGCCTCTGGATTTTTGTTGTGGTCGGGGTGATATTGAAAAGCCAGCTTGCGAAACGCGCTCTTAATTTCCGCATCAGTAGCGTTCCGTGGTAACCCCAGCGCCTCGTAATAATCACGTTTTATTGCCATTGCTATTTGACCCTAACCCGCTAAGTATACTCTCCAGGCTTATATGCGGCAACATACAATTTCCAGTACAAGATGAGCCTGAAAAGATGGGTGATTTCTAACGCAAAATGAGTTGCCCTAGCTTCTCAGGGCAACTCATTTTTTAATTAGAATAGATCGGGTATGTGGGACTGGAATGGTTTAGTTTGGTTGAAGTTGTATTGGAGAATTTTGCTGGCTGTGGTTCGGCAGGCTCTGGAATATTATTGGCAAACGAATTACGTGTATTTATTGAATGAAACCCGCTCATAAGCTATAATCGCTGTTCAGGTGAGAGGAGGTTATTTTGCTTAAGACTCATAGCTGCGCTGAGTTAAGGAAAAAAAATGTGGGGCAGAAGGTTACTTTGGCTGGCTGGGTGCATCGGCGTCGTGACCATGGGGGCATGGCGTTCATTGACCTGCGAGACAGCAGTGGTATAGTCCAAATAGTGTTCAATCCGCAAATATCGCCGGAAGTATGTCAAATAGCTGGCTCACTGCGCAACGAATATGTGATTCAGATTGTAGGGGAAGTTGTTTCTCGTCCTGAAGGTACAGAGAACTCTAAATTGGCTACCGGGGAAATTGAGGTTATGGTTCAACGAGCTGATATACTTAACAGGTCGGAAACGCCACCATTTTATATAAATGAGGACATGGAGGTGGAGGAAAGCCTTTGTCTGAAAAGCCGCTATTTATATCTAAGAAGGCCTAGAATGAGGGATAACATCGTCCTGCGCCACAGGGTGATAAAATTCATACGTGATTTTCTCGACACCAGGGGTTTTGTTGAAGTGGAAACTCCCATTTTGATTAAGAGTACTCCTGAGGGCGCCAGGGATTACCTCGTGCCTAGCCGCCTCAACCCTGGCAAATTTTACGCTTTGCCGCAATCACCACAGCAACTCAAGCAACTCCTTATGGTAGCTGGACTGGAAAAGTATTTTCAGATAGCGAAATGCTTTCGAGATGAAGATTTGAGAGCTGACCGCCAACCCGAATTTACTCAGCTGGATTTAGAGATGAGCTTTGTAGAAGAAGAAGATATATTGCAGCTTATGGAAGAGCTTTTCGCCTTGCTTGTGGAGGCTGCCAAACCAGGAATGAGGGTATTGAAACCCTTCCCACGTTTTTCTTACAGGGAGGTGATGGAACGCTATGGCACGGATAAACCTGATGTGAGGTTTGGACTGGAGCTTAAAGATATCTCTGATATTGCTGCTCAGACAGAGTTCGCTGTTTTTCGCTCTGTGCTTGCCGTGGGTGGTAGGGTAAGGGGTATATGTGTTCCTGGTTGTGCTCATTATAGCCGTCGCCAATTGGACGAACTGATTAGTTTAGCCAGAAGTTGTGGAGCCCAGGGTTTAACTACCGTAGCTTTGCTGGGAGAAGCTGGAGCACTGGATAAAATAAAATCAACGGCCGCGAAACATTTGACTCCGGCTCAGCTAGAAGATATATGTGTCAGGCTGGAAGCCAAGCCGGGTGACCTTCTGCTGATTGTGGCGGATAAAGCGGAGATAGTTAACAGTACATTAGATGAGTTGCGTCGTGAGATGGCAAGGCGCCTTAATTTAGCTGATGCTAATTTGCTGGCTTTGAGTTTCATACTTGATTTTCCTTTGCTGGAATGGAGCGAGACCACAAATCGCTGGGAGAGCATGCATCATCCTTTCACTGCCCCGCGAGAGGAAAATATATCTCTGCTCGATACAAAGCCAGCTGAAGTCTATGCTCACCATTATGACGTAGTGTGCAACGGATGTGAGCTTGGTAGTGGCAGCATCAGAATCCATAAACGTGAATTGCAGGAGAAAATATTTCACCTTCTTGGCTATGGCGAAGAAGAAATGGAAAGCCGCTTTGGCTCTTTCCTTAGAGCATTGGAATATGGAGCACCGCCCCATGGAGGTATTGCTATTGGCCTCGATCGCCTGGTTATGCTACTTGCTGGAGAAAAGACTATAAGGGAAGTTATTGCTTTCCCTAAGAATCAAAATGCTGTTGATGTGATGTTCGATGCTCCATCTTATGTGGATAAAAATCAACTTGATGAGTTGAATCTTAAATTGAAACACGAAATTCTTTCCTGCACTGAGAATGGCAGGGTGTGAATTTTAAGGTTCGTGGAGACGAGGTTTATCATTGACATCCATATATTTTTCCTTATTCGATGGGTAGGAATAGAGATGGAGGAGGGTGGTAGTAGTTTGAGAGGGCAACTGTAAAATGATAGGATGTAAGCTATGAAAGTAAACAGTGAAAAGATCGGGAATTGCCAGGTATCGCTTAATGTAGAGGCTGAAGTCGATGAAATGGAAAAAGCTCTGGACGAAACCTATCACCGGCTGGTGAGCAAAGCTTCTATTTCTGGCTTCCGTAAGGGGAAAGCGCCACGAGCTGTTTTGGAGCAGCATATAGGCAAGGGCGCTTTGCTAAGTGAAGCGTTGGAGTATCTGGTGCCACAACTCTATAAACAGGCGATTGAATTGGAGAAAATTGAACCTGTTGATGTAGCGCAAATAGAGTTTATTCAAAATGAGCCTTTAATTTTCAAAGCTATCGTGCCTCTTGAACCGGAAGTTAAACTTGGTGAGTTTCATGATGTAAGGTTAAAACTTGAGCCTGTAAAAATTACTAGTAAAGATGTGAAAGCTGCTATTGAAAATCTGAGACAGGAGCACGCGGTGTTGTTACCTGTGGAGCGTCCTGTCCAACTTGCTGACTTTATCACTGCCAATATTAAAGCAACTGTGGAAGATAAACCATTTCTGAACCACGAAGGTTTAGTATATGAGGTGGATGATAAATCGAGCTTTCCCATGGCTGGCTTTGCCGCAAATTTGCTGGGTTTGAAGAAGGACGAGGAAAAGAGTTTCAGCCTTGGGATTCCTGATGATTACAGCATTAAGGAATTTTGCGGTAAGGAATGCCGTTTCGAAATCGTGGTTACCGAGGTAAAGGAGAAGCAACTATCTGAAGTCAATGACGAATTTGCTCAGAGTTGTGATTATACTGATTTGGCTCAACTTAAGAAGCAGGTGAAGGCTTATTTGAAGGCTGCGGCTGACGAGAAAAGTCGACGGCAGCTAAGACAAAAAACCATCGAAGCTGTTGTTGAGCTTAGCCATGTGGACTACCCTCCTATTTTTGAAGATAGAGAAATTGATGCTTTTCTCAGAGATGAAGCGCGGCGTCTTGGTTATCGTGAAGTGGAGGATTACCTGAAGAGAATTAATAGAACGGTGAAGGAACTCAGACAGGAATTGCAGCCGATGGCTAAGAAACGAATTACTAATACTCTGGTGCTGGATAAAATATCGGAAGAGGAAAAAATTGAAATTTCCCCATTGGAGGTAGATAATAAAGTGAAGGAAATTCTGGGAGGAGCTGGGAATGGAGAGAAAATGCAGGAATTTCTTGCCGCGCCTCAAGTTAGAGAGTCAATTAAGCGATCTTTGCTCCATGAGAAAACAATAGACCTGCTAGCACAAATAGCCAGTGGGAAGCATGGAGAGGGGAAGGAAGAGCGTGGGGTTGATAAAATAGCGAAATCAATGAAGGAGGAATGATGAACACAGTATCTCAAGTGATAATTCCCACGGTAACCGAGACAGGTACTCGTGGCGAACATGCCCTTGACATATACTCCCTTTTACTGAAGGAGAGGATTGTTTTTCTGGGCACACCCATCAATGACCAGATAGCCAATCTTATTATTGCTCAGCTTCTCTACCTGGAGAGGGAAGACCCTGATAAAGACATAAGCCTTTACATCCATTGCCCGGGCGGGGTGATTAGCGCTGGGCTGGCTATATATGACACTATGCAGCTTCTTCGTTGCCCTGTGTCCACTATTTGCGTTGGGCTGGCAGCCAGCATGGGAACTTTGCTGCTTTGTGCTGGAGCTAAGGGCAAGAGATATGCTTTGCCTAACTCCACTATTCATCTTCATCAGGCAATTGGTGGCGCTCAAGGGCAGGCGGCCGATATTGAAATAGCAGCCAGGGAGATTATGCGGCTGCAGGAGAGGATCCGCGATATTGTAGCTAAGCATACCGGCCAGGATATAGAGAAAATTGCCCATGATACTGACCGAGATTTTTACCTTGACCCGCAACAGGCAGTGGAATATGGCTTGATTGATGAGGTGCTCACCAAGCCGGAGAAGAAGTGAGGCTGGCACTATTGCGAGCGAAGCGAAGCAATAGTGTGAACCAATGTTCGGGAGGATATAAAACCCTCCCCTACAATACAAATGGATAGTCACTAACCTGCAGTGGCGGGGTTTATCCCCTCCTTAAGCGGCTGCAGGCTGGTACTAAGGGGGTGAATTAGATGATGCTTGCGTTGTCAGGTTGGGCAGGAACGAGTTTTGGGGGTTATGCAGCTAACACCCAGAAGTTTTGGGGACTGGGTAAAGTGGGTCTGGCTGTTATCATCATTGTTTCTGTAATTCTTATTGCCGCCGTGGTATGGCTCATCAACGGCACTAAGAAGCGAGATGATAAATATTTCAGGTAAGTTGTTTGAGCAGGTAACTGTGATTTCAGCTTGTTGTAGCACAATGCTGGAGCTGTTTGGGAAGATGGCTATTTCGTGAGACGGATTGTTTGGGTGACGTATTTTCTTACGTGAACAGGAGATTTTGACAAACCTATTGCTCGATGATACTATGATTAATAGAAGAGCTAACTTTAGCTCGGAGTTTATGATAAAAAACATGTTGGGCTTGTTGGGTGGGAAAGTTGTGGGGTGTCGTTAATTGGACGATGGTGATAGTTGGCTTTTATTAGCCTTCTTGATTTGTCTTGCATTGTCTGCTTTCTTTTCCAGTGCTGAAGCGGCCTTTATCTCTTTGCCTAAGCTACGCATAAGATATTTGGTAGAGAGTGGTGTTAAAGGAGCAGGGCAACTAGCTAAAGCTACTGATAAGCCAGAGAGATTTTTATCTACTGTCTTGCTGGGTAATAACCTGGTGAATGTGGCTGCGGCTACTGTGGGTACTATCATGGCGGTCGGAGCCTTTGGCCCAGTATGGGGTCCGGTCGCAGCTACCGTGGGTGTGACAACCCTGGTTCTATTGTTCGGAGAAGTTATTCCCAAGAGCATAGCTGTGCGTCATGCCCAACGACTATCTTTAGCTTTCGCCAACTCGATAAGGGTAATAGAATACTGTTTTTATCCTTTTGTGCTGGTGTTAGGACGTATAGGTCTGAGATTTTCCAGAATGATAGCTGAATCTGCGGAAGCTAGAGAACTGGTTAGCGAAGGAGAAATACGTTCTGCCATAAATGTCGGCGAGGATGAAGGGGTGGTAGAAGAAGATGAAGCGAAGATGTTGCACAAGGTGTTTGAATTTACTGACTGTACTGTGAGCAAAGTTATGATTTCCAGAACGGAAATTACCTGGGTGGAGCAGGGAACGACGTTAAGCCAATTTCTGGGTATCTATGCCCAGACGCCGTACAGCCGCTTCCCTGTGTATAAAGATAGCACTGATAATGTGGTGGGCATCTTATTTGCTAAAGATGTGCTTATGCAGCTAAGCAATAATCCCGTAAGCGAGGGAATGACCATTGATGATCTGGTGCGGGCGGCTCACTTTGTGCCGGAGAGTAAGCATCTGGGCGAGCTTCTCACTGAGATGAGGGATGGTGGCTATCACATAGTAATCGTTGTAGATGAATTTGGCGGCATAGCTGGCATGGTTATGTTACGGCAGCTAACTGAAGAACTTGTGGGTGATATTAGACATGAACTGACTGAGGAGGAGAAGGATTTTGTGGTGGCTGGGGATAATGCCTTTCAGTTGGATGGCGGATTTCGGGTGGAAGAAGCTAATGAGGAATTGGAACTGGGATTGCCTGATGGTGATTATGAAACCGTGGCTGGTTTTATCCTTAACCGTCTTGGCAAGATACCCAGTCAGGGTGAACAACTGAAATATCACAATCTGAAGTTTGTTATAACTGAGATGCGTGGTGTGAAGATAGAGAAAGTCATGGTAACCAGGGAAGATGGGGATGCAACGCCTGCGTCTTAGATTTGGTCGCGGGGAAGAAGTTAAGTTTATTTCACATCTTGATGTGATGAGGTTTTGGGAAAGGGCTTTCAGAAGAGCTAAAATACCTTTAACTTATTCCCAGGGATTTACTCCTCACCCGCGGATTTCAATGGCAGCGCCTTTAGCTGTTGGGGTAAGCAGCGAGGCTGAGCTCATGGACGTATGGCTAAAGCGCTGGATGCCACCTCAGTCATTTATGATGTTGATGAGGAACCAGCTGCCTCCCGGATTCAATGTACTTGATGTATGGGAAGTTGGACTCAAGGTTCCATCGCTTCAATCCTGCCTTGCTTTTGCTGAATACCAGGTGGAGGTAGAGAGTAATAAGACGGACGAAGAAGTGAAATCCTCACTTCGTTCTTTACTTGAAACCAGTGAATTGCCCTGGCATCATTCCAGGGAAGGTAAAACGAAGCTATATGACTTGCGAGCCTTGATAGACGATTTGTGGTTTATTGACCATCGTTGTGAACATAATGACGAAGCTGAATCTATATATGTTTTGGGAATGAGGCTGTGTTGTGGAGCTGGGGGTAGTGGCAGACCGGAGCAAGTAACTGCTGCTCTGGGTTTTCTTGAGCATCCTGAATCTATCCATCGATGCAAGCTCACTTTGAAAGAAGTACCATGGGGGGAGGGAGTTCAAAATTCCTCTCCTTGCTCGAAGCAAAACCCTTGAGTAGCCTGTGAAAACTAATGGAGCAGGTTGTGGGGCAATTTCTATGAGAAAAACTGAACTGGAGCCAAGAATTAAAGATTTTGTTTGGCGACATGAGTTGATTCCAACAGGGGATATGATAGGTGTTGCGGTATCAGGTGGTGCAGATTCAGTTTGCCTGCTACATATACTGGCGAAATGGAGAAGTAAACTTGACATAAAGCTACACGTGGCTCATTTGAATCATCAACTTCGTGGTGCTGAATCTGAAGCGGATGCTAAATATGTGGCTGAGTTGGCTGCCTGTCTCGATGTTCCATGCACTATAGGTAGGCGTGATGTTGCGGCCTACAAAACTGAAAAAGGCTGCTCTACCGAGGAGGCTGCTCGGGAGATGAGGTATGATTTTCTTGCTGAAGTGGCTGTTGGCGTTGGGGCTAACCGAATGGCAATAGGCCATACGCGGGATGACCAGGTGGAGACTATCTTAATGCATATATTGCGAGGTACGGGGGTTTCTGGATTGCGGGGCCTTGAACCTTGCTCACCTATTCCGTGTGAAAATTACCGGACATTAGCTACCAGTCGCCCCATATTGGCGATAAAGCCCCTCCTTGATGTTACCAGGCAGGAGACGATGAGTTACTGTCAGGAACACCATCTTGAGCCGCGTAGTGACTCCTCTAATTTTTCACTGGCCTTTCGCAGAAATCGCCTTCGGCTGAAATTGTTGCCTTTGCTCAGGGAGTATAACTCCAATGTGGACCAGGCCCTGCTTCGCCTGGCAGGGATTGCTAATGATGACATTTCTTTCATAGAGCAGCAAGCTCTGGGGTTGTGGGATGAAATGGCCAGGGGGGAGGAAGGTGTTATTTACCTGGATAAGAGGAAAAGCCTGGTTTTACCTCTGGCTTTGCAAAGACAGTTAATACGATTAGCGGTAGTTAGGATTTTGGGGAATACGAAGGATATCGAAGCAAACCATATTGAGGCAATAAGAGGTTTATTGAGTAAGTCTGTGGGCAAAAGGATTTCTCTGCCCCATAATATTATTTGCTATGGGGGATATAATGAAATTGCCATTGCAGTGGAACGACCCACTGGGTTATTCACCTTCTGCCATTTTGAGGGAGTGAAGCGGCCGAAAGATGTTGTTCAAGATGGAATTAGCGAAGAGGCTAAACAAAGTTATCTCTCTCAGCAGCCTGTACCTCTAATACAGGGTAGATTTCGTCTCCGTATCCCGGGAGAAACGATTTTGCCCGGGTGGAGGGTAATAGTTAGCATCTCCTCTGCTATTGCAAATGCAGTGAGGGAGCCTCAAAGCAGTCTCGTGGCTACTCTTGATTTGCAGGAAGTGGGAAATGAGCTATCTGTGCGCCAGTGCCAACCTGGGGATAGTTTTCGACCATTAGGTATGGGTGTGCTTAAGAAACTACGGCGCTTTATGAGTGATGCTAAGATACCTCTTCCGTGGAGGGGCTATATTCCTCTGGTTTGCTCTCCACGTCAAATTGTTTGGGTGGTGGGTTGGCGTATAGATGACAGGGTCAAAGTTACTGAGACTGGCAGAGAAGCTCTTCGTCTGGAGTTCATTAAGTTAGTATGAAACCGGTTGGAAGAGACTGGCGCTTGATTTCGTTGAGAGAGTAGGATATAATCTTGCTTTTCCAATGAAGAAATTGTGGCTAGCGGAAAGAGAATGCAGGTGAGCCAATGTTAGCTTCCCCTTCCTCAATGGCCACCAAATCTGGCTCTTCTATCCTTACAATAAATGTTAGTTCCAATGGTGCTTTAGCAGGAATTCTTGTTCTGCTTGCTCAGGTGATGTCATATCTCACCAGCTTAAACTCCCGGACTGGCGGTTTGCTATGCATGTGTAGTCCTGGTTTTAGCAAAGGCGGGACAGGCAAAAAATATTGATCATAATTTAATAAGGAGGTTTTTTATGTCTTATGATGCTACGAAAATGAAGGACTGGCAGATTTCTGAAGCGGCTGAACAGAATATGCCGACTCCTGATGAGTGGCGGGAGAAACTAAAACTGCAAAAGGATGAAATCATCCCTTACGGGAAACTTTGCAAACTTGATTTCATGAAAATCATTGAACGTCTCAAAGATAAGCCTGATGGCAAGTACATTGAAGTGACTGCCATTACTCCCACGCCGCTGGGAGAAGGCAAGAGCACTACTTCATGTGGTCTTATGGAGGGATTGGGCAAACGAGGTAAGAATGTAGGTGGCTGTCTCCGTCAACCCTCGGGCGGGCCGACTATGAATATTAAGGGAACTGCTGCCGGTGGCGGCAATGCGTTGCTTATCCCCATGACAGAATTTTCCATGGGCCTCACCAATGATATTAACGACATAATGAATGCGCATAACCTGGCCATGGTGGCGCTTACTGCCAGGATGCAACACGAACGCAATTATGATGATAATGAATTAGCCAAGCGCAGCAAGATGCGTCGCCTTGACATCGATCCTACAAGGGTAGAGATGGGCTGGATTCTGGATTTCTGCGCTCAGAGCCTGAGGAATATCATTATAGGCATCGGAGGCCGCACGGATGGCTTCACGATGCAGTCTAAATTCGGCATTGCCGTGGGTTCTGAACTTATGGCTATGTTGTCTATAGCCAGGGATTTGGTGGACCTGCGCCAGAGAATGGATAATATTACCGTAGCTTTTGATAAGAAGGGGAAGATTGTTACCACTGGTGACCTGGAGGTCGGAGGCGCCATGACTGCATGGATGCGTAATGCTATTAACCCCACTTTGTGCAGCACGGTAGAGTATCAGCCTTGCATGGTGCATGCTGGCCCATTTGCTAATATTGCTGTGGGACAATCGTCTATTATCGCCGACCGTATTGGACTGAAGATGTTTGACTATCACGTTACCGAGAGCGGCTTTGCTGCGGACATTGGGTTCGAGAAATTCTGGAATGTCAAGTGCCGCTATAGTGGCCTTAAACCGCATGTGTCGGTGCTTACTGCTACTATCAGGGCGATGAAAATGCATGGTGGTGGACCTAAGGTAACGCCAGGTTTACCTCTGTCTGATGTCTATACTAAAGAAAACCTGGAATTATTGGAGAAGGGTCTTCCTAACATGATACACCACATCAAAACTATCAAGACTTCTGGAATTAATCCTGTGGTGTGCGTCAACTGTTTTCATACCGATACTAAGGAAGAAGTTAATATGGTTCGAAAGGCAGCCGAAGCAGCAGGGGCACGTTGTGCCGTGTCTACTCATTGGGCTGATGGTGGTGACGGTGCCCTGGAACTGGCAGATGCAGTAATAGAAGCCAGCGAAGAGAAGAATGACTTCAAATTTCTGTATCCTAAGGAAATGAAATTGCGGGAGCGAGTGGACAAAATTGCTAAAGTGGTTTATGGAGCTGATGGTGTGTCGTGGGCTCCCAGTGCTGAAGCTAAGGCTAAAATGCTCGAGGCTGATAGTAAATATGATGACTATGCTACCATGATGGTGAAAACCCACCTGAGCCTTACGCATGATCCGACTGTTAAGGGAGTTCCTAAAGGATGGACTCTGCCGATTCGCGACGTGTTGATTTACTCGGGTGCGAAATTCCTCTGTCCATGTGCCGGTGCCATTAGTTTGATGCCAGGAACCTGTTCCAATCCTGCGTTTAGAAGAGTGGACGTCGATACGAAGACGGGCAAAGTACAGGGGCTGTTCTAAAGGGCGATAGGTTTAGTTTTGGATGATAGATAAGCTCGCATTTGCGAGCTTATCTATCATAAATTGAACTTGTCTCTTATATGTGTGATCGGGGGATAACGAAAACAAGGGTTACTGGAAGAGAGATTGGGGCACTTTAGTAGCTTATATGCTGAAGTGCTAGTTGTCTCCTATTCCCTGACCATGAAGGTAGTTGATAGCGTTCTGGACGGTTTGTATTTTTTCAGCGTCCTTGTCAGCTATCTCCAGTTTTTCCTCAGGTGTGCTGAACTCTTCCTCCATGGCTGTAATGAGCTCAATTAAATCCAGCGAGTCAACGTTAAGGTCATCTACGAAGGATGTCTCTGGAGTTAATTCTTCTTCTTTAATGTCCAGCTGCTCTGCGATTAGTTTCTTTAGTCTCTCTAAAACGGTTGCCATGTTACCTCCTCATAATTAAATTTTTCGGCTCATGATTTCCTCTTATTACGTTCGCTTATGATTGAACCCAATACCCCATTAATCAGCCTGGGTGAGGAATCACTGCCAAAGATCTTAGCTATCTCTACAGCTTCGTTTATAATTACCTTAAATGGGGTCTTATTATTGAACAATATTTCAAAAATGGCAAGGCGCAGGATGGTTTTATCAATAATGGACATTTGTTCTACAGGAAAAGCTGGTGCAAAATGCTCGATGTGATTATCAAGCCTGGATTTATTGTGCAGCACCCCCTGAATGAGGTGTTCACTGAAGCTGAGTATTTCCTGTGGCGATGCTTTCTCAGTTGCTAAACGTGCCAGACTTTCCTCTGCTTTGTGTTCGGTGCAATCGAGGTCGTAGAGTATCTGGAGAGCAATGATCCTGGCCTTTCGTCTGGAGCCCATAATTAATCAATTACCCCTGAGCTTTGAGTTGAGCAATATCCTCAAGCCTTGAGATGCTCATGGTTTGCACTTCGGAGTTGGTGTGCCTGGTTAAGCTGCTGAGCACCATGCCTGGGCCAACCTCGTAAAAGGAGGTAACTCCATTTTGTATCATATATTCGATGCAATCCTGCCACTGGATGCAATGGCGAAGCTGCTTTAGAAGTTCCTCTTTTATAGAAGCGACATCGGTTAATACGCTGGTGGTGACATTGGCTATTATAGGAATGCTTGGGGGATGAAAGGCAAAACTTGAAATGACTTCGTTGAATTCAGCCATAACAGGTTCCATTAAAGAGGAATGAAATGCGGCGCTTACATTTAGTGGAATGATGCGGCGGGCGCCTTTTGCCCTGGCTAATTCTTTAGCTCTGGCTAATGGTTCAACAGCGCCACTGATTACAGCCTGTATTGGGCAGTTGATGTTGGAGATGTCGCATTCACTGCGAAGGCATATATCTTCAATTACCTTCAATTCAAGCCCTATTATGGCTAACATACCTCCCGGGTTTTTCTGTCCGGCTTTATGCATTAATCTGCCTCTTTCTCGAACCAGGCTCACTGCATCGCTTAAGCTGAGTACATTGGCAGCTACCAGAGCTGTATATTCACCCAGACTATGCCCTGCAATAAAGGAAGGAGAGGGCAAACTGCTGTTACTTGCTTGTTGAGCTGTTCTCAGACAGGCAATGCTGGTTGCTAGTACCGCTGGTTGGACGTTAGATGTTTTGGTTAGCTCCTCCTCTGGTCCTTCAAAACACAGACGTGAGAGGGGGAAGCCTAAGATTGCGTCAGTTTCATCGAAGACTTCTCTGGCTAATGGGAAGGTATCATACAGGTCCTGCCCCATCCCAACCCGCTGAGAACCTTGCCCAGGGAAGACATAAGCTGATTTAGCCATATTTTTAGGTTAGCCTTTTTTCTTTGGCGCTTTAATTGTGATTGCTTGCCTGCCGTTGTAGTTACCGCAGGTAAGGCAAACATGGTGAGCTAATTTTGGGCTATGGCATTCCGGGCAGATATCCATAGTGGGTAAACTGATCTGGAGATGGCTGCGCCTTTTCCCCTGGCGCGATTTGGCATATTTCTTTTTAGGCAAAGCCATGCGAACTTACCTCCTTAATTCCTGTACAGTTGGGTTGACATATTGGCTTCATGGGCAAATTTAATAAAGTATATTGGCGGATTATCTCACCTAAGTCAAGCATATTATGATTATCGATAGTGAACTCAGATGATTCTTCAGGCAAAGGTAAAGTGCCGGCTATATTAGCCGTAGGGGTCAGTGCTTCTTCAATGTGCAAATTTGCTGGATAGATAAAGTCATTGAGGCAGCGGCTGCAGGTCAGCTCTACGGTAACGGTTAATTCGGCGCGAAGTAAAACGCGTTGACCACCTTGAATTAGAGTTACTTCCCCTTGAACTGGAGCCATGGCATCCTCGACTACTTCATCTGCGCGATAAGTACAACTGGAACCAACTGGCTCTCCCAGCAGTCGAGCCATACTTACTGTGCTTTTGAAAGGCTTTCCACTAAGTTCTTCGATTCTCATGATTACGCTCAGCTACGTCTGGAAATTCAGACAGACTCTAGAGTATAATAGCTAATTGTGAATGTTTCAAGTGCTGCTAAGGAAATAGAGGAATTAAAGGCAGAGGTAAGCCATAGAGTAGATGCACAACACCAGGAACTTATTCGGCTGAGCCTTAAAATCCATGATAACCCTGAGCTAGGTTTACAGGAGAAAAAGGCGGCGTCCTGGCTTATCAGTTACCTTCAACGGAATGGATTCCAAGTAAAAGAACATATTGCGGATTTACCTACAGCCTTCCATGCTGCATACGGCCGTGGTAAGCCAACGATTGCCTTGCTGGCTGAATATGATGCTTTGCCAGGGATAGGTCATGCCTGCGGGCATAATATAATCGCTGCTTCAGCCGTTGGTGCCGCAGTAGCCAGTAAATTTGCTATAGATCGTCTTGGAGGCAGCATTGTAGTTGTGGGCTCTCCTGCGGAGGAAGTTTTCGGGGCTAAGATAGATATAGTTAAAGCTGGTATATTTGAGGGAGTAGATGTGGCTATGATAACACATCCCAGCGTCTTGAATTTGCTAACCGTAGATGCGCTTGCCTGTGTTTCCTTGGAAGTGGAATTCTTTGGGAAATCATCTCACGCTGCAGCTCGACCTTATGAAGGCATAAACGCTCTTGAGGCCTTGCTTTTATCCTTTAACTCCATAAATTCACTGCGTCAGCATGTAAAGGAAGAGTCGCGTATTCATGGCATAATCACAGATGGTGGTGATGCACCAAATATAGTACCTGCCCACAGCGCTGCCAGATTCCTGATACGTACTCACGATAATGATTATATAGATGAATTGAAGGAAAAGGTTCTAAACTGCTTTAAAGGAGCAGCCTTGGCCACCGGAGCCAAATTAGAATATAAGTGGGGGGAGAGAGTTTACGCTCCAATGAAAAATAACATGATTTTAGCTCAGCTATTCAAGCGAAACCTGGAGTCACTGGGGCGCCGTGTGGAGCTTTCTAACCCTTATTTTGGGTTTGGCAGCACAGATATGGGAAATGTAAGCCAGGTGGTGCCCAGCATACATCCCATGGTGGCTATTGCTCCTCTTGAAGTGCTGGCTCATTCGCTGGAGTTTGCAACTGCTGCTGCTTCTGAGGCTGGACATGAAGGGTTGCTGGATGCGGCCATGGCGATGGCAATGACCGTGGTTGACATACTGGGTCAACCCGGGACATTGGACAAAATTAGGCGAGAGTTCCGTAACAATGGTTAGGGTGGGCATCCCGCGGGCTCTGCTTTATTATCAGTATTACCCTGCCTGGAAAACTTTTTTCGAAAGGCTGGGCGCAGAAGTAGTAATATCACCGTTGACCAATAAAAGCATATTAAATTTTGGCGTTTCAAGAGCGGTTGCCGATACTTGCTTACCAGTAAAGATTTTTTTTGGCCATGTTATGTCTATGATAGGCAAGTGCGATTACATTTTTGCCCCGGCTGTCACCAACCTGGGCAATAAAGCTTATAATTGCTCTAAAATTATTGGCTTACCTGACATGACCAGGGCTCTAATCCCGGAATGCCCTACCATACTTGGCCCTGAAATAAATCTTGATAAGGGACGTTATCATTTTTACCGGAATATCTATGATTTGGGGCGTTATTTTACCGGCAACCCGTTCAAGATTAAAAAAGCTGTTGAGGAAGCATGGAGAAGTAATTTAGCCTATCAGAGCAAAATGTCAGATGAGGGGCTCATGCCTGTTGAGGCTATTGAGAGAATGTGTCATGGCAAACAGGAGCCAGATTTTGACCCTGCTCCATCGCTGTCACTGACTATCGCTGTTATTGGGCATCCATATGTTATTGGCGATGATTACGTCAGCCATCGGCTGATTCACCGCCTGGAATCTATGGGGGTTAAAGTTCTCGTCCCGGAAATGGTTCCCGAGGGGATGCTTTACGATGCCGCAAAAAGGCTGGTGGGTACTCCACACTGGTCATTTGAAACCGACATTATTGGCGCTGGAGAATATTACATGGAGGAAAGGATAGATGGGGTTATTGACCTTTCTGTTTTTGGCTGTGGCCCAGATTCGATGATGGTAAACTTTGTGCAACACCGAGCCAAAGAGCTTAAGGTTCCCTTTTTACATCTTAGTGTAGATGAACATGCCAGCGATGGAGGTTTGCTTACTCGATTGGAAGCTTTTCTTGATATGATCGAATGGAGAGAGAAAATATGCGTGTAGGCATACCTCACTTCGGCAATATCCATATAGCTGTAGGAGCCATGGCGGATAGGTTAGGTGCTATCAGGGGGGAAGACATCATAATTCCGCCGCCAATGACTAAGAAAACACTGGACCTGGGAGTTAAATATTCCCCAACGGAAGCCTGTTTACCTTATAAACTTACTCTGGGCAGCTTAATTGAAGCCTGCGAGCTGGGAGCAGATACCCTGGTTCAGGCAAGAGGCACTGGCATCTGCCGATTGGGTTACTATGCCAGAGGACAGGAACTGATGCTCCATGATTTGGGCTATGATGCTCGCTTTCTGACTCTTGACATATCTCATCATAAGTTTGCTAACTCTCTGCGCCTCATAAGGGATATAACCAGTGGTGCCCGTGACAAGATATGGTTGCATGAAATCATTTCAGCATTTGTTTTTGGCGTTGGTAAGCTAATTGTTCTGGACAGAATGGAGAAGGTGCTTTACAGAGTAAGGGCGAGAGAATTGGATAGAGGGATGGCTAATTTAGTCTATAAAGAAGCCATTGAGGCGACCAACGATGCGCTTAGCGTTAAAGAAGTAAAAAAGGTAGCCAGGGAATACACTGGCAGGCTAAATAAGATTCCTCAGGACCCCATGGCTGACCCTGTCAAAGTGGCTATTGTGGGTGAGATTTATGTTGTTATAGAGCCTTTTGCCAATATGGATATAGAGATGGAGCTGGGCAAATTAGGGGTGGAAGTTGAGCGAACGATGACTCTTTCCCGGTGGATCAAATATAGCCTTTTTCTCAATTATCTGGGCATAAATGAATGGAGAAAGGTGCATAAGTTAGCCGGGCCTTATCTTGACCACGATGTTGGCGGCGATGGTTGGGAATCAGTGGGAGAGAAGGTGCTTTGTGCGCAGGAGAGATATGATGGAGTAGTTCATTTGGCGCCTTTTACCTGTATGCCTGAGATAGTAGCTCAGAATATTATGGCGTCGACCAGGGAAGACATTCCTGTGCTATCCGTCGCTTGCGATGAACAGATGGGTAAAGAAGGTATGTTGACCAGGATTGAGGCCTTCGCGGATTTACTTGAATTTAGAAGAAGGAAGCGAAATGGAAGAAAAATTTGCAACGCTGGATAAGTGTATCAAGAGTAAACAAATGATAGTATTTCTTGTTCTTATGACGCTTGCTTCAACCCTGTTTTACCCCATTTTGAACCTGAAGCGAAGAAAAGGTTTAAAATTACAGGAAAGTATTAAGGCCAGCAACCGTGCTAAACTTGAAGGCTCCTGTGGGGTATTTCCTGGTGGGGTAGAATAAAGAGAAAATGAAGACTTATCTTGGTATCGATGTTGGTTCAGTTACTACTAAGCTGGCTTTGCTTGACGAGAGTAACGAACTTTTAGCCTCCATTTACCTGCGAACTCAAGGCAATCCAGTTGACATGATAAAGCGAGGGCTGGAAGAAATAGGAAGGCAGATGCCACTTGATGCTGAGGTTTGTGGCGTGGCTACTACAGGAAGTGGGAGGACATTGGCTGGGGTTATGGTTGGTGCAGATTTGGTGAAAAATGAAATCACAGCTCATGCCATTGCTACTATGTCATGTGTGCCTGATGTACGGACTATTTTTGAGATTGGAGGACAGGATAGTAAAATTATCATAATTCGTGATGAGGTAGTGACTGATTTTGGCATGAATTCGGTATGTGCTGCTGGCACTGGCAGTTTCCTGGAGCACCAGGCTGAGCGTCTAAATATGCGAATCGAGGATTTTGGGCCTCATGCTTTGAAAAGCAGTAATCCGGCACGTATTGCCGGGCGCTGTACTGTTTTTGCTGAGTCGGATATGATTCATAAACAACAGATGGGTTACCCTATTGATGATATTATCTATGGGTTATGCCAGGCACTGGTGCGCAATTATTTAAACAATGTTGCTCTAAATAAGGAAATTCGGCCCAGGATGGCATTTCAGGGAGGGGTTGCTTTTAATAAAGGAATAATCAGGGCATTTAATGAAACTTTCCATACGGAAATTTATGTTCCTCTCCACAATGAGCTTATGGGCGCTATTGGAGCGGCGATGCTGGTGCGACGTGAAATGGAAAATAATGGTCGCGGGACGAGATTCAAGGGATTTAGCGTTAGCCAAACAGAATTTGAGATATCTTCCTTTATGTGCAAAGCTTGTCCCAATCTTTGCGAAATCTCTCAGATTTCTGCTAACGGCAAGACCCTGTCCAGATGGGGAGGGCGTTGTGACAAATGGGAAAGAGTAGAGACTATCAGGTAATTATAATTGGAGGTGGGCCTGCTGGACTTACCGCTGGCCTATATTGCGCTACCTGTGATGGGCCTTTCTTCCGTGACAAGGCGGTAGCTGTAATAGGAGATGGAAATGCAGCTCTTACTGAAGCTCTCTATCTGAGCAAGTTCGCTTCTTCAGTTAAGGTTGTACATCGGCGCAACCAGCTTCGAGCTGGAGATGCACTGCAAAAAAGAGCCAGAATGGAGCCAAAGATAGACTTTGTTTGGGATGCTGTGGTGGCTCAGATAGAAGGTGATAGGACAGTGAATCAACTCAGACTGACAAGCACGAAAGATGGTACAATATTAATGTTGCCGGTGGCAGGGGTTTTTGCTGCAGGGGATGGTGCCACCGCTGCTGTATTGGCAGAGAGATTTCTAAGCTCATACTGAGCGCTGGCGAAGGGCGTATGGATTATTTGACCATGCAGCTCGAATAACAATGGAGGGAGAATTATGAAAGTTGTTTTCTTAAAGGATGTTAGTGGAAAAGGGAAAATTGGGGAAATGAAAGATGTAGCAGCAGGCTATGCCAGGAACTTTCTTTTACCTCATGGACTGGCTTTGTTAGCTACGTCAGCAGCTATGAAACAGGTGGAATTAAAGCAGCGAAAGGGAGAAGCTCAGGAATCTCTTGATAAGGCTAAACTGGTTGAGCTGGCAAAACAAATTGAGGGGCAGGAAATTCACCTTGAGGCTCGTGGAGGAACCGGGGATCGTCTATTTGGTTCTATCACCGCTGCAGAGATAGCCGACGAGTTAAGCCGTGTCATAGATTTCTCTATTGACAAGAAGAAAATAGACCTGGATAAACCCTTACGCCAGGCAGGCAGTCACGAAGTAACTATTAAATTGACCGGTGATTTAAAGCCGCAGGTTAAAGTCGTTATTGAAAAGAAGGATTGAGCATGGCCCAGGAAAAATTACCCCCACAGGATGTTGAAGCGGAAGGGGCCGTAATTGCCTCTTTGCTTATTGATTCTGACTCTATATTGAAAGTGGTTAGCTTTCTTAAAGTCGAAGACTTCTCCTCTGAAATAAATCAACTGGTTTACCAATCTTGCCTCTCTCTTTATCAGCGGAACGAGGCTATAAATCAGATTACTGTGGCTCATGAATTGATGCGCGTGGGCAAGTTGGATCAGATTGGAGGTGCTGCCTATCTAAGCCACCTGATATCCACTGTGCCCACATCTTTGCACATTGAGCACTATGCACGAATAGTATCTAACATGTCAGTTATGCGGCGATTAATTGCTGCAGCGGGACAAATTGCTGCTGTGGGCTATGAAGCCGCTCCTGATGTTGAAGACAGTCTCAGCAAATCTGAGGATATTCTTTTTCAAGTGCGGACGAGACGGGGTTTTCGGGACCTTATCCCAATCCGTGATGCCCTGGACCAGTACTTTGAGAAAGCTGGACAGGCTACCATATCTGAGGAAGGGGAGAATCCTTACGTTCTGAGTGGCTTTGCTGCTCTGGATGATATGCTGGGTGGGCTACAGAGGTCCGACTTAGTTGTTTTGGCTGCTAGGCCAAGCATGGGCAAAACCAGCCTGGCTCTGAATATCGCCCGAAACGTTGCTGTTGAACAGAAAGCTTGTGTTGCTTTATTTAGCCTGGAAATGTCATGCGAGTCGGTGGTACAGCGTCTTCTGGCCAGTGAATCGGGGGTAGATTTTAAGTTCGTTCGTAGAGGGAATTTTAGCGAGAGAGATGAAGTAAAAATTATGGAGGCCAGTGGCATATTGTCCGAAGCGCCGTTTTATATTGATGATTCACCTCAACTTGGAACTGTAGCCATGAGGAGCAAGGCGCGACGGCTTCACTTTGAGCGCAATATCGATTTGATAATTATCGATTATATACAGCTAATACAGGGTGAGGGTAGGAATGAGATACGTGTCCAGGAGCTCAGCCGCATAACTCGTTCGCTAAAAATGCTGGCCAGGGAATTGAATGTACCTGTACTGGCTATATCTCAGCTTAGCAGGGCTGTGGAATGGCGACCTTCTCACGTGCCGCAGCTTTCTGACTTGCGTGAAAGTGGCACTATTGAACAGGATGCCGACGTCGTCCTTTTTATCTATAGAGATGATATGTATTTTAATGAGGAAGATTGGGCTAAAATACATGATATCGAGAATGAACCATACCCCAGGGGCATTGCTGATATAATTATATCCAAGCACCGCAATGGTCCTCTGGGGCAAAACAAGTTGCGTTTCCTGAGTAAAGTGGTTAAATTTAAGAGTATTGAGCCTGGGCTGATTGGGACTTCTTAAATAATGTTATCTCTATTGTAATGGGGAATTTTAAAGAAAGTGCATAAAGGAAATTCTGATTTTGTTTCCTTGCCCGATTTTCTTTTTACTCAGGTAATATCTCAGATTCAGGATATAGCTGAGCTTAAGGTAACGCTGTGCATTTTTTATTTGCCCCAGCGTAAACGGCGATACCCTCCTTTTGTTACCTATGAGGAATTGCTCTCTGATGGCGCCCCGGTGTTTGGAATGGGAGAGGACGCGCTTCGGCCTGCCCTGGAACTGGCGCTGAAGCATGGCAGCATTTTGCAGTTGAATTTGAATGTGGATGGTAAATGGCAGGATGTTTACTTCGCTAATATGGAATCCGTGCGGAAGGCCATGGATAAAATCAAACATGGAGAGCTTTCCGTTAAAGAGAAAACAATACAGGCGACAGAGGCACCTAATATTTTCACTCTTTATGAGCAAAATATAGGCATGCTCACGCCGATGATTGTTGAAGAGCTCAAGGAAGCAGCGAAGCTTTATCCATCACAATGGATTAATGAGGCTTTTAAGGAAGCGGTTGCGATGAATAAACGCAACTGGAAATATATCGCCCGTATTCTAGAACGATGGGCTAGCGAGGGCAAAGATAGTGGAACACGTAGGCAAGATATTAAAAAGGGCAACTCCGACAAGTACATCAAAGGCAAGTACGGACACCTTGTCAAAAGATAAAGCCGCCGGAAATTCAGCGAATCTTCAGAGTGAAGAAAGTGTTGAAGGGGAAGTCTGTCCTATCTGTAAAGGGGCTGGCTTTGTTCATCCTGTTCTGAGTTCAGGGCGGCCTGATTTCAGTCGGATAGTGCCATGCTCGTGTAATAAGACAAGGCTGCAAAAAGAAAAACTAAGCTACCTGGAAAAGCACAGTAACCTTGGCTTCCTGTCGCAGCTTAATTTTGATAATTTATCTCCCGAGGGGAAAAATAAGGACGCTACTTCGCAGGAACGGTTCAGACGTATTTATCAGGCAGCTAAGGCTTTTGCCGATAATCCTGAGGGTTGGATAGTTTTTTACGGCACCAGTGGCTGCGGCAAAACTCATCTAGCCTGCGCCATTGTTAATCGTCGCTTAAGCCTGGGTAGAGTAGCTTTTTATATGGGAGTTACTGACCTTTTGGACCACCTCCGCTCTGCTTTTAGCCCCACAAGCGACATTAGCTATGATGAGTTGTTTGAACAGGTGAAGAATACGCCTTTGCTTGTGCTTGACGACCTGAGCATGGAAGGTGCTACACCATGGGCAAAAGAGAAACTGGAGCAGCTTCTCAATCATCGTTTCAATGCCAGACTTGCAACTGTGATTACGACTGACCTGCCATTAGAGAAATTTGATGACCGCTTGCTTAGTCGTTTCAGGAATGCTGAAATTTGTCATGTATATGTGGTGGAGCAGAAATCCTCGCTGGAGTGTTTGGATAGCTTGCAGCTAGAGTTACTGCGGAATATGACCTTTGATAATTTTGACCCTAAGCGTGTGATTCTCCCATCTGAGGAGCGCCAGAATTTAAAACAGGCATTTCAACTGGCAGAGGATTTTGCCCGTACTCCTGAAGGATGGTTAATATTCCAGGGAGTTAACGGCTGTGGTAAAACTCACCTGGCAGCGGCTATTGCTAATTCCCGTATGGCACTGGGTAAACCAGTTTTCTTTGTGGTTGTGCCTGACCTCCTTGACCACCTCCGCTCTACCTTTAGCCCACATAGCAGTATAAGTTATGACGAATTTTTTGAGGAAATCAGAAAAAGCCCGCTGTTGATACTTGATGATTTCGGTGAGCAATCAGCTACCCCATGGGCTCAAGAGAAGCTGTATCAATTAATTAACTATCGTTATAATGCCAGGCTGCCGATGGTGGTTACCACCTGTCTTTCGCTGGATGAGATTGAGACTCGAATCAGTTCACGGATGGTGGACCCGAGGATAAGCTGTGTATTTAACATCGTTGCTCCCGATTACCGTGGTGATGTAATCTCTAATCGGAAGGCTAAGCGTACTGAGCCACGTTCCAAGCATTAGCCCCAAATATTGAGCGGTAGCTTCTCACACGAGGAGCTGCAGCAGCAATACTCAGAACCTCTCGTAGCTTTGTTGACTTGCTTGCCTTCTATGCCTGCATGTATGGGAGTTTTTTCTCCTCCTGCAAGGCGATTCAGGGTTCTTCGTAATGACTCTCCAGAAGGGAGCGATATCTGTCCATAGTTTCCCTGTTTACTAATGTGGGAGGTTTAACTGTGTCTGGGATCAGGGATTTATAGATTCTTCCTTCGAGTCGTTCATTAAATTCCTTCCTGGCTTTGTCTATGATTTCGGGATGCATAGCGAGCTCAATAGCTGTCATGGCCATTATCTTAGCTGCAACATCCAGTGTCTTTTTCCCTATTGTAGAGCTGCAGCATGCAGTAACTTGCCAGTTATGCCAGCCAACGTCTTTGGGGCAACTTGTCACTCCCAGCATAGCAAATGGAGCAAACCAGGTGTATTCAGAATTATCCGAAACTCCGCCAGCACCGCTGCTAAGAGGCATAATGTGGGTATCTAAACCTGTTTCAGTAACGCCCAGGTCTCGCTGCATTTTTTTGGCGAAATT
>CAZDXE010000012.1:0-26385 GCA_964509565.1 uncultured Dehalococcoidales bacterium
CCCTTCTTTGACCGGGATTATAATCTGTGTATTCTCTGTGGTCGCTGTGTTAGGGCCTGCCAGGAGGTACGGGGAGTGGGTGCAGTTGCTTTTACGTTGCGTGGTATCCAAACTGTGGTTGGTACTGTCTTTGGGCGGCCTCTTAAAGACTCAGGGTGCAGATTTTGTGGTGCTTGTGTTGAGGTTTGCCCCACGGGTGCACTGAGGGACAAGGAGACTCGGTGGGCTTCGAAAGCTGAAAAGGAAGCTGTTTTAGTTCCGTGTAAGCCTGCTTGTCCCGCAGGAATTGATGTTCCTCGCTATATAGACTTTATTGCTAGGGGAAAGTTTGCTGAGGCGTTAGCGGTAATTAGAGAAAAGGTTCCATTCCCTGGTGTGCTTGGACGTGTTTGTGTTCATCCTTGTGAGGAAGCCTGCCGCCGTGGCCAGGTGAATGAACCTATTGCCATAAAGGCTTTGAAACGTTTTGCCTCTGATCATGACAATGGACTATGGAAGCAGAATTCTCAAGCAGCATCATCTACAGGTAAACGAGTAGCCATAGCAGGCTCTGGTCCAGCAGGTTTGACCGCAGCGTATTATTTGGTGAAACTGGGGCATGAGGTTACGGTATTTGAAGCACTAGCTGAGCCGGGTGGGATGATGCGTGTGGGCATTCCTGAATATCGCCTTCCCAGAGAAGTATTGAGAGCTGAAATTGCAGAGATAGAAAATGCTGGTGTACATATAAAGACTGGCACCAGGGTTGAATCGTTGGAAAAGCTTTTTGCTGATGGATATGATGCAGTGTTTCTTGCCATTGGAGCTCACAAATGCATGGGAATAGGCGTGGAAGGAGAAGAGGGAGAAGGGGTTGTGAATTGTGCGGCTTTTTTGAGGGATGTAAATCTTGGCGAGGAAGTGAGGCTTGAAGGGAGAGTGGTTGTGGTTGGCGGAGGCAACGCTGCTGTAGACGCAGCACGTGTTGCGCTTCGAGTTGGTGCTAAGGAGGTGGCTATTATTTATCGTCGCACCAGAGTAGAAATGCCTGCCAATTCTGAGGAAATCGATGAGGCAATTGAAGAGGGAGTGAAAATTCATTTTCTTGTTGCGCCGAGTAAAATAATGAGGAAAGATGGTATATTAGATATGGAGTGTATCCATATGGAGCTTGGTGAACCTGATGCCAGTGGCAGAAGACGACCAAAGCCGATTGCGGGTAGTGAGTTTACTGTGCAAGTTAATTCGGTAATAGCTGCTATTGGGCAGAGACCGGATATACCACGTGGTTTTGATTTGCGAATTGGAAGAGGTGATACGATTAATGTGGACCCTAATACTCTTGAGGCTAGTCGGGAAGGGGTATTTGCTGGTGGGGACGTTGTAACCGGGCCGTCAGTGGTTATAGAGGCTATTGCTGCAGGCAGAAAAGCAGCAGAGTCTATAGATAAGTATCTGGATGGTGAAGGCATTATCGATGAGATATTAGTCGATAATGAAGAATTCGATTCATATCTGGGGCAGGAAGATAATTTTGCTTATATACCTCGTGTCAGGATGCCTAGATTGCCTGTGACACAGCGTTTTGAAGGGTTTTCTGAAGTGGAGTTGGGGCTTGATGAAAAGGCGGCTATCGAAGAAGCGGAACGGTGTTTGAAGTGTCCTCTCCGTCTCCAAATTTCATCCCCTTGGCTTCCTCCTATTGACATTTTAGACGAATAAAAATGGGGGATGATATAGACTCCTATGCCATTTCACCCCAGTTTTTCCCCAGTTTGATATCTATCTTTAAGGGCACGCAAAGCTTGATAGCTTTAGGCATTATCTCAGTAACCAGAGATTTTATCTCCTCTATTTCCTCCTGAGGCACCTCAAAGAGCAATTCATCATGAATTTGAAGGAGCATTTTGCTTCTTAGATTTCGTTTTTTCATTTCGTTATATACATTGATCATGGCTATTTTAATAATATCGGCAGAAGTTCCTTGTACAGGGGCGTTTATTGCCATCCTCTCAGCTGCTTCTCTTATCTGCCGATTTATGGAGTTAATTTCTGGTATGTATCTTCTTCTCCCTGTCACTGTTTGTACGTAACCTAACTTCTTGGCCTGCTCTTTGGTTTTCTCAATATATTCTTTTACATCGGGGTATTTTTCAAAGTATAAAGCAATGAACTCTGCGGCTTCTTCACGGTTGAATTCAGTGGCTTGCTCTAATCCATAATTACTCATGCCATAAATGACGCCGAAGTTAACCGTTTTAGCAACACGGCGCATTCCAGGAGTTATTTTGTCAGGGGGAGTGTCGAAAATTTTTCCAGCGGTGGTGGCATGAACATCTTCGTTGTGGGCAAAGGCAGTGATAAGGGTAATGTCTTGGGAGAGGTGTGCTAGCGCTCTAAGGTCAATTTGGGAATAATCGGCGCTCAGGAAGTAAGAACCATGTGGGGCAATAATAGCCTGCCGTATCGTATTCCCCAGTGTTCCTCTTACAGGGATATTTTGCAAATTTGGCTCACTGGAGGAGAGTCGCCCAGTGGAGGTGCCTGTTTGATTAAAATTGGTATGTATTCTTCCTGTTTCATGGTTGATAAGTGCTGGTAGAGCGTCAACATATGTCGATTTAAGTTTACCAAGTTGGCGATATTGCAATACAAGTTCAACTATGGGGTGGAATCCTTTCAAACTTTGAAGTACCGAAGCCTGGGTCGAGTAACCGCTCTTCGTTTTACGTGACCGAGGTAATTTGAGTTGCTCAAACAGCACATTGGCTAATTGTTGGGAGGAGTTGATGTTAAATTTATAGCCGATACTGTCATAAATTTCCGTTTCAATTCGCAGCATTTTCTTGCCTAATTTGAAAGATAGTTCACTGAGCAGTTTGGTATTCAGGCTAATGCCGTTTCGCTCCATAGCTAAAAGAACTGGGATTAAGGGCAATTCCTCTGAGCAGAAAAGGTGGTATAACCCTTGCTGGTGTAGTTGATTCTCGAATTCTCTCTTTAAATTCCATATGGTGGCAAGATTTGCGCAAACATAGTCGGCAAATTTTTTCATTTCCAGTGTAGCTAAAGGAATTTGTTTTTTTCCTGTGCCAATCAAATCGCTGAGGGGTGGTATTTCAATGCCCAGTTTGTTGAAGGCAATTACTTTGAGGCTTAGATTGTTTTCTCCTAATAGGTGAGCAGCGATCATAATATCAAAAATCAGGTTTTTCAGCTCAACTTCGTAGTTAGCTAATACACCCATAACATGTTTACCATTATAGGCAATTTTCTTCACTTTACTGCTTTCTAGGATTGGCTTTAACTTGGATATGACTGTGCTGGGTGATAGTTGTTCAGGTTGTCCTAAACCATGGTGTCCCAATGGTATGTAAAATGCCTTTTCTGGAGCTGGAGATATTGCTATTCCCAGCAATTCTGTTGCCAGCTTTGTACTCTTGAGTTTCTTCTCTTGGGCGAAGAGTGAGGGAGTGAGGGTGGTTTCGAAGCTGACGACTATTTCGTTTGTTGTCTCTATTTGATTTAAAATCTTGTTTAAAGCAGCTTCGGTGTTTATTATTTGAAAGGTGTCTTTCTGAGAGCCGCTACTTGTTAATTGGTAGATTTCATGTGGTAGTCTGGGTAGTAGTTTAATAAACTCAAGTTCCCTGAAGAGGTTTACTACCTCACCCCGGTCATATGTGCTTACCTTGCAATTTTGCAGACTCAAGTTTACAGGAACATCTCTGATAATGGTGACTAATTCCTTATTTTGGAAAACACGGGATTCATATTGACGTAGTGTTGTTTGTAGTTTACTGGGTGATAATTGTTCAATATAAGCATAAATTCCTTCAACACTGCTATATTGCTGGATTAATTTAGCGGCTGTTTTTTCACCTATGCCTGGAACGCCGGGAATGTTATCTGAAGTATCACCAGCTAGTGCCTTGAGGTCGATAATTTGTGCTGGTTCTATGCCATATTTTTGCTTAACTGCCTGTTCATCATAAAGGACAGTGTCTTTAAATGTCCGTCGTGGCATCAATGTTTTTACTCCTGCTTCTATAAGTTGCAATATATCGTTGTCGCCTGTAACGATAATAGTTTCAATGTTCTGATCATTAGATTGCTTGCTTAACGTACCTAAAACGTCGTCAGCTTCGAAGCCGTCCATTTCAAAGATAGGGATGTGGAAGGTATTTACCAGTTGGCGAACGCGGTTTATCTGGGTTTTTAGTTCTTCGGGTGTTTTGCGTCGTTGTGCTTTATATTCCTTGAATTTCTCGTGTCTGAATGTTGGAGTAGGGCGGTCGAAAGCGACAGCCCAGTAAGTTGGATTAAAATCGGCAAGCAATTTGAGCAACGTGTTGGCAAAGCCATAAACAGCATTTATTGGCTCCCCAGTTCTAGACACTGTCAATGGGGGCAAGGCATAAAATGAGCGATGCATTAAAGCAGTGCCGTCTAGAAGTAATAGCAGATGCCTTCTCTTATTTTGCGTATTCTCTTCGTCTAACATCAACTCTTATTTTTTGTTGCTAAAATTTCAACTAGTTAATTGGCTTTTCTAAGTTTGCAGTTTCACTGTAAGCAAGCAAGTGTAAATAGCCCCATCGGGCGTTAGTTGGCTTTTCATAAGGTTAATAGTTTCTACACTAATGGGATATTTACTTTCGAAATTGGTAGACATCACTAATTCGCCAAAACCTTTTCTATCTATAAGAGATGTTCCTTCTCTAACGCGAGCCAGAGTTAGATGTGGCGTGAAAGACCGCTTCTCTTCAGCAAAGCCAAGGGGAACAAGGGATGAATCAATTTTTTGTTGCAAGCCTTGTAGACTAGCTGTTTCTCCCTTGATACCGGCCCAAAGAACACGAGTTTGATTTAGATTAGGGAAAACTCCCAGAGATGCAATTTGCAGGTGGAGGAGAGGGATTTCCTTACTGGCTTGCTCTATAGCGTTGGATATTTCAGGTATTTGTTTAGTGGGAACATTGCCCAAAAATTTTAGAGTTAAGTGGATAGCACCAGGATTCACCCATTTAACAAAGCGGTGGTCAGGTCTTTCCAGTTCGCTTTCTAGTTGTGCCAGTTCATTTTTAACATTTTGTGGCAACTCAATAGCGACAAAAGAACGGATTTGCTCAGAGTTGTGGTGCAAGTTCACTCCCTTTAACTTTAGATAGCAATTTTTGGGCATTGCCCCCCAAGATTTTTGATTTATCCTCTTTGGTAAGTTCGAGGGATTGGATTTGTGCAATTATTCGGTCTTGGGAAATGAGAGGATAATCAGTGCCAAAAAGGATTTTGTCACTCCCAATAATGTCGCTTACTTGTTTGAAAATTCCAGCCTGGTAAAGGAAAAGAGTAGCTGCGGTGTCAAAGGAGACGTTGGTTAAAGCTCTGGCTACTTCAGGCATCAGGGCATATAGGGGCAAACCACCTCCCCAATGAGCACAAACTACTTTTAAGTCAGGAAAGTTTACTATAAAGGGATAGAGGATAGAAGGAGTAACTTCTCCTTTCCCAGTGTATTGGTGCCCTACGGGCTCAGATGAGTGAGTTAGGAAGATTAAGTTATGTGTCATCGCTACATCGATTAGAGGCTGCATAGCCATTTTATCTGTAAGGTCGAAACCTTGTACATCGGGCCTCATTTCCCCTATCCCTCTAGCTCCGGCCCTGGCACAGCGCTCCATTTCGATTATAGCAGTATCTTTGTCTTTAGGTTGAATGCTACAGAATCCGATAAGCCTATCAGGGTAGCGTGACATGGAATCTAAGATGTAGTCGTTAGTTTTTCTACAAAGTTCCTGGCTCGCCCAGCCTATGTTAAGAATAACAGATACGTTGACATTAGTTTCATTCATGCTGGTGATCAGCTCCTCGGCTGTTGCCAACTTGGTCTTTGGGTGGGAGTAAAGTAGTGAAAAGCAAGGGTCATATTTAATATATTCGTCGCGCTTTTCCTTTACCCACGGGGGGAATATATGAGTGTGGAAATCTATAATCACTGAAGATATTATACCTAAAATTAGACAATATTTACATAAACATCTATGAAGGCTGAGATACACAGGTAACAGTAATGGAATGGTTAGTGATGATATTAACCTGGCATAAGGGGTTACCGGAATAAGAAAACCAAGCAGCTTATGTTTCTTTAAGAGAAAGTCTATTATCTTGAAAGAGTAGGCATGAGTATTGGAGAGGGGTAGCAGCCCTCTCAGGCTTTACAATTCATGAGAGATTGAGGGTAGGCTGATAGGTCTATAGTCCTCCATCACAAGAGGCACTTGGAGGAGAGACGCATTTAGAAAGCAAAGAGGAGGATAACCACAATTAGTGAAGGAAGGAAGGCACTGTTTCCTCTTTCAGCTTGACGCCATTGTTATCTCCTGGGGTAAGCTCAAAAGATATATCTTGACTGCGGTGGACTATGGCAGAAAGTTAGGCTATACGAGGATATACAAACGCCCTCATCAGTTTCTTGTCTACTTTACCCCTGTGTAATATATTGAAAGGGAACTTGCTAAAATCCATAACCCAGTGTTACCTATGTATCTCAGCTAGTGTAAGCTGTTGAGCGATGTCGTTTGCCTATGCTATGATGTCTTAGAGCTAAATATTAACTCTCTCCGAGTTGTTGTGCCTAAAGAGCAATCTATGGTGAGCAACCGGTAGGTTAAAAGCCTCGAGGGTATAGGTAGAAATGCTTATGCCTCCCGTGCTTGGAAAGGAGAGAAGATGAAATCCGGATATTACTTTGTAGCACCTCGTTTAACCAGGTGCTACTCTTATTCCTCGCGCTTATTCTTGTTGTTAACAACTTTCCACAATTATACCTTGCCTATTACCTTATTTGGTAAGAAAGCTCTGGTTGGCTATGAGTTGCAAAACTGGAGCAACTTGGAGAGAAATGGTGAGGTTATTATGGCTCCGCGGTGATGAGTATTTCATTTGAGGAGGAAGAACATGGGTAAAACGGATATTCGAGCAAAGCTAGATAGCATGAGTATAGTGTTTATAGCGCTGGGGGTGCTTATCTTGCTCTTTATTTTTGTCCCCCCGCTTAAGACAATGTTCTCCTCTTCTCCTGTGACGATATGGAATACATTACTGCAGACGAAGGTATACTCCTCCATTTTGCTTACTATCTATGCTGCGCTAATAGCTACTTTGGTAGGGCTTTTGCTTGGAGTGCCACTGGCTTATATTTTGTCAAGGCATGAATTTCGGGGCAAAAGACTTTTGGAGGGGCTTATTGATGTGCCCATTGTGATGCCTCATTCTGCAGTGGGCATTGCCCTTCTCTTCGTCTTCGGTTCCAGGTTTCTTATGGGCAAATTTCTAAACACTATAGGAATTGGCTTTGTCGATGAGGTTAGCGCAGTGGTCTTTGCCATGATGTTTGTCAGCGTACCCTTCCTTATTGATTCAGCTAAAGAGGGCTTCAATGCTGTAGATGTGAGATTAGAAAAGGTAGCTCGGACTTTAGGCGCTTCACCATGGAGGTCATTTGTCCGAATTTCCTTGCCGTTAGCATGGAGAAGTATTTTTTCAGGTTCGGTGCTGATGTGGGCTCGAGGATTCAGTGAATTTGGAGCTGTGTATATTGTGGCTGGCCACGTGCCCTTCTTTGGTTATCACCCTGTAGCTGCACCTATCTTAGTTACTGAATTGTTTGAATCACCTGGTGGTCTGGGAGCTGCCCAACCGGTGACGGTGTTGCTAATTCTGATTTGCCTCGTGGCGTTTATTGTGTTTAGAACGGTGGCATCCAGGGGAGTGAAGGCATGATTAAAATTGAGAGCCTGAAGGTAGATCTGGGCAGTTTCCTGCTTCGGGATATTAACCTCGATATCAGGTCAGGTGAGTACTTTATTATTCTCGGGCCTACTGGAGCTGGAAAGACTGTGCTTCTTGAAGCTATTGCTGGGCTTTACCCTGTCCTTGATGGGAGAATTTGGATCGATGGTCGGGAGATTACCAGTCAGAGGGTGGAGAAAAGGGGAGTTGGAATTGTTTATCAAGACCAGGTTCTTTTCCCTCATCTCACAGTAGAGGATAATGTTGCCTTCGGGCTTAAGATAAAGAAGTGCCCCAAGGGGGAGATAAAGGCGAAGGTAGATACTATAGCGGAAATAGTGGGGATTCCTCATCTGCTTAAGAGAAGGCCTGATACCTTGAGTGGAGGTGAAAAGCAAAAGGTGGCTCTGGCTCGAGCGCTTGTTATTGAGCCTAAGGTACTTTTGCTCGATGAACCTTTGAGTGCCATGGACCCTGAAATGAGGGAAAGGATGCAGGGAGAATTAAGAGAGATGCATCGTAGGGTGAAGGTAACCATAATCCATGTCACTCACGACTTTGAAGAAGCAGTGGCTCTGGGACATCGAGTTGCAGTACTGAATGAAGGTGAAATAGTTCAGGTAGGGTCTCTTGAGGATTTTCTACGCCATCCGAGTTCGGAATTCGTGGCTCGTTTTGCTCTCTCGCGGAATATTTTCAATGGCAAAGTTGTGGGCACAGAGGATGGATGTACCTTTGTCGATATCGGCGGCGTGAGAGTTATGGCAATAACAGAATTAAAAGGTGAGGTGCACCTCTCCCTCCGCCCTGAAGATATCCTCATTTCTAAGGAGCCACTTCAATCCACGGCTAGAAACTCATTCCATGGCGCAGTTAGCGATATCGTTGATAGAGGCTCAATTGTTTATATTACAGTGAGCGTGCCGCCAGATTCTTCCCCCGCAAAATCACGGATTTTGCCGGGGGAACTGGATTTTGTTTGCCTCATTACTAGGCGGTCATTCGAGGAACTTAAGTTAAGAAAGGGGGTGAGAGTATGGGTCACGTTTAAGGCTTCAGCAATACATGTTTTTTGAAAGGAGATTTATTTAATGAAAAACATAATAGCGAAAATAATTTCAATTGTAATGGCTTTGTTTTTAGCCTTGCCTTTGATGTCTGGTTGTACTGGAAAGGGAGAAGGAATTTCTCGAACAGAAACCGTGACAATCTATCATGCAGGAAGCTTATATGCGCCATTTAAGGATTTGGAGATTGAATTTGAAGCCACTCATCCTGCTGTTGATGTTCTCTGTGAATCAGGGGGGAGCGCTAAGATGATAAATAAGACAATAGCGCGAGAGCAGGCTGGCGAAGTACCACCCGATATAATTGCCTCTGCTGATTACAAGCTTATTCCTGATAGGTTGTATGAAAATGGCTATGCTGATTGGTGTATTGCCTTTGCCAGAAATGCGATGGTACTCTGCTACCGCGATGACGCGCCTGGTTCTGATGCTATAGTAAATGGCAAGCGCACTTGGTATGATGTACTCAGGAATGAGCGCGTGAAATATGGGCATAGTAATCCTGACGACGACCCTTGTGGCTACAGAACACCAATAGTAATTGAATTGGCTCAGAAGTATTACTATGATAATGCTGCTGAATTTGGCTTGAGCCCCGACCCTGACGCCGATGGGCTGTATGACGCCCTCATCCCGGGTAGCGAGCATGAAAGAGGCAGAATTGGCGGCGCCAGCGAAACCAGGCCCGGCGGCAGTGTGGAGAGCGTGAGGTCGAAATCAGTTGAACTTATCCACTTACTTGACTCTGGCGACCTGGATTATGCGTTTGAATATCGCTCTGTAGCTGTGCAGAATGGGTTGAATTTCATCGAGCTCGATGATCACATCAACCTCTCCAAGACTAGTACGGAACTTCCTGGAGTTGAAGACTTCTACGAGCAAGCCTCCATAGAGATTATTGAGGAAGCTGGCCCTCCACCCACTTACCAGGCCGAGAAGGGCAAGCCTATTGTATATGGCATAACCATCCCATCACATGCCGAAAATAAAGACCTTGCCGTGGAGTTTATTAAACTGCTTCTTTCCGATACAGGGAGAAACGTAATGGAGGTAAAAAATGGGCAGCCATTCCTTGAGGTGCTATTGAGTGACTACCCTGAAAACTTGCCTCCCCAGTTGAAGGAAGAATGAATATCCTTGACGATCTGATTTCTAGCCTGGGTGGTGATAGCCCAGTTCGGGAGATACATACCTGTGTTTTCTGGACTGCGGTGGTAAGCAGGAATTGTGGATTGGCCTCTACTTTTCATGAAGAGCGCTTGTATCACAGAATGGTGAGAGATGTGGGAAATTTGAGGCACAAGCCGGCATTGGAACTGTCAGAATATGCTAAGTCAGATAATCTTTTGGAGGCATCTATTGGGATGGCAGCCATCAACTCGCTGATAGATATTAATGAAGCCAAATGTGTGGAAGAAAATGCCTTTGATGTATTGATAAGGAAGGGGAAGGGCATGAATATAGCTATAGTAGGCCATTTCCCTTGGGTGCCAAAGCTTCGGGAGGCAGCCAAAGAACTTTGGGTTATAGAGCAAAGACCTCAGGAAGGGGATTTGCCGGCGGAAGCAGCGGAATATATATTGCCTCAGGCTGATGTAGTTGGCATCACGGGAACTTCGTTTATAAATCACACTATAGAAAGGCTGTTAGAATTAAGTAAGCATAGCTTTACTGTTATAGTGGGGCCTACCAGCCCTCTGTCACCAGTTCTGTTTGATTATGGAGTGGATGTCATTGGTGGAGTGAAAGTAGTCGAGCCCAGGAAGACAATTCGCTCTATCAGCGAAGGCGCCATTTTCAGGCAGGTGCAGGGAGTAAAACTTGTGACTGTGGTTAGGGAGACAAAGAGCAAATGACTGGGCTTTGCGATTCTTTTCAGCGCCACATAAACTACCTTAGAATTTCTGTCACCGACAGGTGTAACCTGCGTTGCATTTATTGCATGCCGACTGAAGGCATTCCACTGGTGCCGCATAGCGAGATTCTTTCTTATGAAGAAATCTCACTTGTGGTTCGGGTGGGAGCGAAACTTGGTATCAATAAAGTAAGGCTTACTGGCGGTGAACCTCTGGTCAGAGCGGGGTTACCCAAGCTTGTTCAAATGCTCTCGCAGATAAAAGGAATTGATGAGGTATCTTTAACTACGAATGGAATGTTTCTCAAGAGATATGCGTTGGAGCTTAAACAGGCAGGTTTGTCCAGGATCAATATAAGCTTGGACACACTCAAGGTTGATAGGTTTCGGCATATTACCCGTTTTGGCGAATTAGGGGATGTTCTTTCCGGCATCGAGGTGGCAAGGGGCGCTGGACTTCGCCCAGTTAAAATAAACATGGTGGTTATGAAGGGTATAAATGATGACGAGGTGCAGGATTTTGCTAAGATGACGTATGAGGGAGGATGGCATGTCCGCTTCATCGAGCTCATGCCCTTTGCTGATGTAGCAGAGCTTGTGCCATCGAGTGAGGTGCGACAGCGCATTATGTCTCTCGGTAAACTTGAACCATGTTTCCCTGTTGCTGGTAATGGGCCAGCCAAGTATTATCGTTTACCTGGGGCTGAAGGCACCATAGGCTTTATTAGCCCTGTTACTGAGCCTTTTTGTTCTAATTGTAATCGCATGCGCCTTACCTCAAATGGCAGGTTGTGTCCTTGTCTTTTATCGGAAGGCGATGTTGATTTAAAGGAAGTGCTGCGTCGTAATGCCTCGCCACAGGAATTAGAGCGCTTAATTTTGAAGGCAGTCGCTTCTAAACCAGAGCGTCATCATTTGACAGATGGAATTGTGCCAATAAAGCAGAATATGTCTCAAATTGGAGGTTAAAAATGTCAGAATCAATAGAGCGGGTGCACATGGTGGATGTCACCAGTAAGGTGGAAACGGAGCGGGAAGCGGTGGCAAAAGGTAAGATAAGAATGAAACCTGCTACTTTAGAGCTTATCCGCCGTGGTGAAATAGTAAAAGGAGATGTGTTGAGCGTAGCACAAACAGCCGGAATTATGGCGGCTAAGGAAACTCCTCGCCTTATACCGTTGTGCCATCCGCTATTGCTTACCAATGTCTTGATTGATTTTTCTCTACCTGAAGGTGCTGATTTTATTGAAATTACTGCTAGAGCTAAAGGTGTGGGGAAAACAGGATTTGAAATGGAGGCATTGCTTGCTGTGTCTGTCAGTGCGCTGAATATTTATGACATGTGCAAAGGAATAGATAAAGGAATGGCTATTGAGAATGTCCGTCTGGTGAGGAAGAGTGGAGGCAAAAGTGGGACTTATGTTGCCAGTGACTAATCATAGAATGAGGTGGAGAGAAACATGGCTAATGTAGTTGCAGTTTGCTTGAGTCGGGAAAGAGGAGTTTCTAAGAAGCCTATTAGTCAGGGGTGTCTTAAAGAAAACTATGGTTTTGTTGGAGATGCTCACGCAGGTAGCAGACGTCAAGTTAGCCTTTTAGCGATAGAAAGTATCAACAAAATGCTATCAGCTCTGGAAAGTATTAGCCCTGCCAGAATGCGTGACCAGGGTATACAGATAAATCCTGGTGATTCTGCGGAGAATCTGGTTACTGAAGGAGTGGATTTAACCTCTTTATCCCTCGGTACGCGGATATGTATAGGCGAGGAGGTTATATTGGAGATCACTCAAATCGGGAAGGCATTTCATCGTCCAGGATTTTTCCTTTTGCCTCTGGAGGGGGTGTTTGCTAGTGTAATTCGTGGTGGGGTAGTGAAGCCGGGCGATGAACTGAGAATTTGAGCGATTGACAGTACTCTTCTTGGGTAGATAGAATAAATAATTGATGGTTGTTTTTACTCCTTGGTTTATTTCTAATTGAGGTGGGAGAAACAGTGGTGCTAGCTGTTAGAAACCATGGGGAAAACAGGTATGGTGCTGCTGATCATATGAACAGGTAGAGATTGGAGTTTTTTGAAGTAATGTCTTATATGGGACAAATAAAAGGAGGTATATTGTAAAAAATGGGTTTGAGTAATGAAGCAGCGAAATTGTATCGTCCTGAGATGCAGATTCCCTTTCCTTTGGAAGAATATAAAAGCAGGATGGCCAAAGTGAAAGAAGAGATGGCCAGGCAAAGAGTCGATCTTCTTTATTGTTCAGCACCAGAGAGTCTTTTTTATCTTACTGGTTACGAAAATAGCTGGTATGAGGCACAGAGTTGTAAAGAGTGGCCACCGCTGAGCGGTATGGCTATCAAACAGGATGCAGATAAATTCATCCTGTTTGATAAGGCCGAAGAGGAGGTATTAGCACAGACTTATTCTATTGCTACTGATATTCGTATACAGAGAGGCGACTTTCACATGTCTAGATTTGAATTTATAATCAAGAACCTAAAAGAAGAGGGCTGGCTAAAAAACACTGTCGGTCTGGAGAAGTGGAGCTACCGTCCCAATCCAGCTGTCAGCCAGATGTTCCAGGCTGCCCTGGAAAAAGAAGGATGTAGGGTGATAGACAGTACCGACATTGTCAGGGAGATACGCACAACAAAATCTCCACAGGAGATGGCCTATATTAGGACGGCAGCAAAAATTGCTGATATTGGTATGAAAGCAGCGATTGAGCATATTCAACCTGGAATGACTGAGTTGGATGTTCGTGCTGAGATGGATTATGCGTGTGCTAAAGCAGGTGGGGAAAACCCTGGGCTACCTACATACGTTCTTGCGGGGCAGAGGTCCGCTTTGGCTCATGGACTGGCCTCCACACATGTGATCATGCCAGGTGATATTGTTTATCTTGACTTGTGTGGTGTGTATCATCGCTATCATGCTGATCTAGCCAGAACATTATCGCTGGGCGAACCTCACCCTGATGTGGCTAGGCAAATAGATTTGTCGGCGAAAGCTTTTCCTATATTGCTAAAAGCTATCAAGCCAGGCTGTCCAATAAATGATGCTAATAAGGCAATGGAGGGCTACTATAAAGAAGTGGGTATCTGGGGGGATAGCTGGTGGGTTGGTGGCTATGATATGGGCATAGCGTTTCCTCCTGATTGGGTAGGCGTCTTTTCCTATGCGCCGGGGCATGATGCTGGGGACAGGACCTTTCCTCCAGGCACGGTTGTTAACTATGAGTCGGATTTCTATCTTCCCCAAGGGGCTGGACTGTCGCCAATCATGGACACCATAGCAGTTACCGAAGACAGCGTCGAAATACTGAGCAAGATTTCCCAAGATCTGATTGTTGTAGGAGTCTGATATGTGATTAACTAGCAGGTTCTGTTGGAAATTGCTTGACACTATACACCTACAATTATTTCATCTCTCTAGCCAACCAAGCTAAAGAGAGGCCATCCCGGGGTAGGCAGGAGGGGGATAGGGGCCTCCCACGATTATTGGAGTTTGTTCTTTACACTACACCGTGTATAATTGTCGTAATGAAACAGCGTGAAAGATGGCAATGGGATAAAGATAGTATTCGGGGGTTGAGATGCTATTTAGGGGTAACACAAGAAAAGTTAGCTAAGGAATTAGGTACACGGCAGCAAACGATCAGCGAATGGGAAACAGGTATATATCAACCTCGTGGCACCTCAACAACACTGCTTAGCATTGTTGCCGAGCGTAGTGGATTTAGTTATAAGCTTAAGGAAGAGGACGGCAAACATTAAGGTAATCTGCTGTGGCTTTTCTGAGAGCCCAATCTACAGTATAGAATTAACAAGGGGATGGATAGACAGTTAGGGATTTTATTCTAGGGTTACACGTAAGCGGGTAAAAAATTTTCGAGAAACAAGTCTCGTTAATTTTGCATAGTAAGGAGGTTGATGACAGTGGAAGACAAGCAAACAGGGAAGAAGATATTGGTTGTGCTAGCAGGTATCTTTGTTGCCTCCTTATTTCTACGGGTTGTTTTGCCATACAAGCATGTGTTTACTGACAGTGGGGTCATTTTCTTGGGCAGTGATGCCTGGTACCACATGCGGCTTGCTGAGAACATGGCTCATAACTTCCCTTGGCCAATGTTATATGATAGTTATACATTGTTCCCACAGGGCATGGCTGTGGCAACCCCACCACTTACAACTTGGTTGATAGCTGGCATAGGATATGCCATAGGTTTAGGAGAACCAACGACACATATACTGGAGATTGTCGGAGCATGGTTACCCCCTGTACTAGGTACGCTGACACTCATATTAATATATTTCATCGGCAAGGAACTATGCAGCAGATGGGTTGGCGTAATAGCGGTAGCATTGGTGGCATTTCTCCCTACCGAGTTCTTCAGCGCCTCTATGTTAGGTTTTGTCAGCCATCACGTCCTTGGCACACTGCTCGCTGCCACAACAGTACTATTCCTGATACGAGGATACAAGAGAGAAAGATTAGGATATTATGCACTGGCAGGATTGGCACTAGGGTTCTATTTTCTCACATGGTACGGAGCTATATTTATGTTGTTCGTGCTCTGGCTATGGTTCATGGTGCAGTTTACTGTTGACTATCATGATGACAGGGATATCGCTTCTCTGAGGAGCGGCGTAACCATAGCAGCATGTGTAGCTTTGTTTGTCTACTTGCCATATCATTTCGATACTGGAGGGCCAGGGGTTGTGATAGTGGCCCTTATAATAGCAGCCGTAACGCCACAGATATTTGGTTTCCTGTCAAGCCGAGTCAATGATACCAAGCTGCTCGTGGCTGCGGCTATTGTCATAATTGCGATGTTTATGTTAGCAATATGGGTTGTAGCTATGGCAGTAATGTGGGGTCGAGGCCCCTTCGTATGGACTGCTGGATGGATCAAGTTCATATTTGTCACAAGCACCCCTTTCGGAACAGTAGCTGAGACAGAGCCACTACTGCCACATGCCGCTATATTAGTGTATGGAGCTAACTACTTATTCTTTTTTGTGGGCATTTACCTTGCTATAAAAGACAAGCAAAGGCCATTACTAATTGTTGTCTGGGGTATACTTATGCTTATTGCTGTATCAATCCAGAGGCGGTGGGATTACCAGTTTGTTGTGCCTCTGTCCTTACTTACGGCTTACTTTTTCCTTGAGATTGGCAACCATATCAAGAAAGGGGTAAAGTCGCGCTTATCACTAACTTTGTGTGTTATTCTGCTCTTTGTCTCCACCCCGGCGTCAATCAAACTGGCTATGTCACCCAGCCTGATAACAAAGGATTGGTATAATACTTTAGTGTGGCTGAGGGAAAACAGCCCTGAGCCTTTTGATGACCCTGAAGCATATTACAATCTTTACGTCGCCAGAGAGCCTGGGTATGGCGTTCTATCATGGTGGGACTATGGACATTGGATAATCGAGGTGGCACATAGAGTACCGGTAAGCAATCCTTTTCAACAGGGTGCTGTTGAGGCAGCGAAATTTTTCGTTAATGGCAAAGAAATCGACGGCGTTAAGTATGTCATTATAGACCAGGAGATGGTAGAAGGGAAATTCAATGCTATGCTATTTTGGGCGGGCGTGGATATAGAGGTAAAGGGCGTTGATAGAGCTCCAGAAGAGTCAGCAATAGTAAAGTTGCACAATGGCGAATTACCAGGCTATAGGCTGGTACATAGAGAGAACACTGTAGAGGTGTTCGAGAGAGTAGGTATGGAGACAAATAACCGCTAGGGTCAACAGAGAAAAATCCATGAAGTATGCTCGTAACCTGATAACCCAGCATTTTGAATGAGGCAAGAGCAGAATAAACACTGAGGCATATCACCAGCTTGGCAGTGCAGATTTTAGCGGTAGGAAGATCAAAACCATCTTCGGCACTGACAATATGACTGAGAGATTCAACACTGTACCATGCAAAGCAATACTTGCCGAGCGGCTAGGGGGCATGATGCTTGTGATTGCCCTTAAACTGTTATCAAAGGCGGCCTTGTTATATATTATGGAGAATTTTACCCTGACACCCGTTCTCAGGTGAAAGAGGCTGTTTTGGATGTCTGGGCAGAGTACTATAATTATTGCGCTTGATTCTTACACTATACCGTGTATAATTGATTTAATGAAACAGCATGAATAGAAGTAGTAAAGGCTAGATAAGGGCAAAAAATTTTCATCATACCTACACGTAAGCGGATAAAAATTTCTGAGAAGCAGGTCTCGTTGACGTGGCGGCGTTTGTTGGGGAAGAAATTAACCACTGTGCAAGGCAAGCGCCTCAGGGTTATCTATCCGGGCAGGGCCAATGCTGATAATGGCCCTGATTTTAGAGATGCTGTTATTGCCGTGAATGAGGCTAATTTAATAAAGGGGGATATAGAAATTCACGTTAGATCCAGCGATTGGTATAGCCATAAACATCATTGTGATGCTGAATATGATAATGTGATTCTTCACGTTGTAGCGCAGCATAATGCTGGCTCAACTACCTTGACGCGGAGCAGCAAATATGTTCCTGTGTTATGTTTATCACATGAACCATGGTATCAGGCTTATTTGATGCCTTATCATCAGCTTGCTTGTTCCCAGGTGACAAAGTGGAGGGACAAACAAGCATTGATGGGCATATTAGATATTGAGGGAGAGGAAAGATTTAAGCAAAAAGCAGATCTTTTCCGAGCCAACTTACATTATCAAGGAGCAGGGCAGGTGCTTTTCCAGGGCATGATGAGGGCTTTGGGGTATTCTAAGAATGCCCTGCCTTTCGAGGAACTTGCTCGCAGAGTGCCTCTCAGTTTTATAGAAAAAACAGAGCTAAGAGAGAGCTTGGTTTTGAAGCAAGCATGGTTATTAGGTATGGCTGCTTTGTTGCCTTTTCAGCGACTACACAAGAAATTTCCGAAAGAAGGAGAGTTTCAAAGATTGGAATTGACATGGCAAGCAATTGGTAAAGCAGTTAAGACTATGAACGAGGGTGATTGGCATCTCAGCCATGTATATCCTAATAATTTCCCTGTACGCCGTATTGTAGCCCAGAGTTATCTTCTGCAGCGATATTGTAAAGAAGGGTTATTGATGGGAATGTTACGATTAGTGAGAGATGCCCCTTTGGTAGCTGGCTACCGCACCATGGAAGATGGGTTGATTGTTTTTGGTGATGATTATTGGCGAGAGCACTTTGATTTTGATAGTGGGGCGAAGACGAGAGGGTCAGCTCTTTTGGGACATAGCAAAACAGCTGAAATTGTGATTAACGTTATGTTGCCATTTGCATTTGCTTGGGGGGAAATAGTTGGTGAATTGAGATTAAAAGAAAAAGTTATTGAACTCTATAAGCATTACCCTAAGATAGCTGAAAATGGGATAACGCGTCATATGACAAGGCAAATTTGTCTTGAGGGTGTATCCGGTTTCACTGCTTGCCATCAGCAAGGTTTGATTCATATTTTCAGAAGCTATTGCCGGGAGGGGAAATGCTCTCAGTGCCCTTTGCTTAATTAACCGAGACTAAGGTCAGGTACCACATCTAGGTCATAGCCGCTTGTTTCGCTAGCCTGGAAATGATGGTAGCCACAAGCAGCGACCATGGCAGCATTATCGGTGCAGAGGTGAGGGGGAGGAACAAGTACAGGCAGCGGTGAAGAATTGAGGAAGCGTTGCGTGAGCAATTTGTTGGCTGCCACGCCTCCGCTAAGTAAGATCTGCCTCACCTCTAATTCTTTTGCTGCTTCAATTGTTTTGGTGACTAAGACATCCACTACGGCACATTGGAAGCTTGCCGCGGCGTTAGCTATCGAGGAAGCTGTGGTTAAGTTTCCTCCCCTTTGGGCATAATGCCATAAAGCTGTTTTTAAGCCGCTGAAGCTGAAATCGCGGTTACCGCTAAGCCAAGCTCGTGGGAGAGGCAAAGAGGGGGTTCCATATTTGGCTGCCTCTTCAATGGCTGGGCCTCCCGGATAAGTTAATCCCAAGATTCGAGCTGCCTTATCGAAAGCTTCGCCAGCGGCATCATCTCTGGTTCTCCCTAGTTTCTCGAATTGCCCGTGATTTTTCATCAATACCAAATCGCTGTGCCCTCCAGAAACGATGAGGCAAAGGCAAGGAAACTGAGGTGGCTGTTCTTTTCTTAGCCAGTTAGCATAGATATGTGCTTCAAGGTGGTTAACTCCTACAAGGGGCAACTGTTCAGCTAAAGCAATTGCTTTAGCTGTATTAACTCCTACCAGCAATGAACCAGCTAAGCCGGGGCCGAAGGTTACGGCAATGCCTGCGATGTCTTGCCAAGTAACCTTGGCTTCGGCCATCGCCTTATTTAATACAGGGATAATGGTGAGAAGATGTTGTCTTGAGGCAATTTCAGGGACAATTCCCCCATAGCGAGCATGAATATCTATTTGTGAAGCTACAATATTGGATAAAATTCTATTACCATTTTCAACGACTGCTGCAGCGCTTTCATCACAGGAAGTTTCAATGCCCAAGATTTTTATGCTACTAAATTTTCCAATCATTCTGGTCTTTCTCTCTCCTTAAAACCTAAACGCATTTCAATACAACGCAATAAAGGAATATTACCTTGAGCAAATTTTTAGGCGTGAATATTTATTCCATTGATGATGCTGGGGGCTTTCATTTAACAGTGTGTAATTAATCCTCCTCAAGTTGTTAGATAGATATTCTAATTGTGAGACAATATTTAAGCAAGGAGAAAGTTGATGGAGTAAGGGAAAGTTGTTTTTCGCGTGTGGAGCTTGTGTTGTTCTTATGGATTTTGTTTTGAAACTGTTAGGAGGTGAGGCAGTTATTGTGTCTTGCTCTCTTTAAACAATCCAGGCTGTAGGATACCGATGAAAGGGAGATTGCGATATTCTCCCTTGTAATCTAAACCATAGCCAACTACAAATTCATCGGGAATCTCAAAGCCTACATAGTCAAGGGAAATATTTGCCAATCGACGTACTCTCTTGTCGAGCAGAGTGCAGACGCGCAGGCTGGCTGGGTTTTGAGCTGAAAAATGGCTAAGAATATAATTTAGTGTCATGCCAGTGTCCACAATATCCTCAACCATCAATACGTGTTGCCCTGTTATGCTGCTGTCAAGATCTTTTGTTATTTTGACTATTTGGCCGTCACCGCCGCCGTAGTATGATATAGACATAAAATCGATTACGACTGGCAGGGAAAGATGCTGCATTAAGTCGGTCATAAAACACACAACACCCTTCAAAATGCCGACCAGGACTAAGCGTTCACTACCGGCATAATCATGAGAGATGTGCCTAGCCAAAGTTCTTACTCTCCGCTGAATTTGGCTGTGTGTGTAAAGGATTCGGTTAACTCCTTCTATTTTAGTTTTGCCCTGGGGGCTGTAACCATATTTAGCCAGCAGTTTAAAAAAGTCGTTCTTGGCAAGAAGTTTAATGTTAATTTCGGGGTAGAGTTCCTTGAGCAAGCGCAGTTTGCGATTTTTTGTCGTTATTAGAGGTTGCTGTAGTGTAGTGAGTTCAACGTAAAGATTTAACCCAGGTAAATAGAAATCGGGCGTAAACATCTCGACTATCGTGTTATTCTTCCAGCGTAGGGGAAAAGAACGAGGTTCATAAAGCCATTCGATGCAATAGAAATCCAAAAGCTTGGCAAATTGCTCTTCACTGGGGTGCGCAAATTCCGTTGGCCTTAGTGACGTGGTAGGTGATTGAGGTGCTTGAGCTAATTTCGCTTTATTCTCGCTTACTTTATATCTTCGAGCTAGCAACTGTTGTAACTTTGCTCTTTCTATGATGATAGTATTTACGTCGGCAATGCTATTGATGAAGTCTATATCAGCCTTTGAAAATTGACGAGGTTCATGTGTATATACTCTGATTTCACCAATTATTTCTCCCTCCTTAAATATAGGGGCTCCAAGTATAGAATGTACTCTTTGTTCCTCTGCTACTTGCGGGTGTTGAATTCGCTCATCTTTGCTAGCGTTGGCAACAACAACTACTTTGCCAGCAAGGATTTCTGGGAGGCTCTTATGAGCATCAAGTGGGCCTTTCCTAAGGTAGACGTCGCTAAGGCCATGCGCGCCTACAATGATTAAATACTCCTTTTTATGATCGAGAAGAAAAATGCAGCAGCCGTTTGCCTGTATCGCCTTGGTGATGCTTTTGGCAATAGAATCAAAGACTTTTCTTAAACTTAGAGTCGAATTGGCAATTTTGCTTATCTGCCTCAGCGCCAAATAGTATCTGTCCTTAGGGTTTCTCATTATTTACTCACATTTAGTGAAGCCACAGTTGGGGCAGATGTTACAACCTTCCTGGTGAATTAAAGGACTGCCACACTCAGGGCATTGCCCTGCCCAGCCTTTAATTACTTCAGATGTCCGGAGATTATTATCCTCATTCTCATTTTTGACGTATTTGTGCAACACAGTGGCAATGGCATCAGCACAGGACATAATAGCATGTCCTTGTTCCCAGGCGATGGATGGGCAGCGAATACCGCGCAAATGTCTGGCGATAGAATTAACATCTACTCCAGATCTCAGGGCCAGAGAAGTAAGGCGGCTAATGGCCTCAAGTTGTGCTGCTGCACAGCCTCCAGCTTTACCCAGGGTGGAGAAAACTTCAGCTATGCCTTGTTCGTCAAAATTCACCGTTACATAAATATAACCGCACCCAGTACTTACTCTTTCAGTTATTCCTCTAGTTACTTTAGGTCTTTTCCTGGGAACTAGTTTATTTTCGATGCTTTCCCTCTTTTTACCTATTGTAAGGACCTGGCTTTCTCGGCTTCTATCTCGATAAATGGTTATTCCTTTTAGGCCTTCGTGGTAAGCCAGTATATATACTTTGGCTATATCGTTAGGCGTGGCTTCATAGGGGAAATTAACTGTCTTGGATACAGCGCTGTCGGTAAACTTTTGGAAGGCTGCTTGCATTCTGACATGCCACTCTGGAGATATATCATGTGCACAAACGAAGAGCCGCTTTATCTTCTCAGGTATGTTCGGAATATCCTTTAGTTTTTTCCCTTCGGCTAATTCCCTCATCAATTCCGAGGAATATTGATTTTCCCTTTTGACTGCTTCCTCAAAGTAAGGGTTTACCTCTACAAATTCCTCATTTTCAAGGATATGGCGTGTGTAGCTTAAGGCAAAGATTGGTTCAATGCCACTGGAACAATTGGCTATTATGCTCAAACTACCGGTAGGGGCAATAGTAGTTCGGGAAGCGTTTCGGAGACGAGGCCCATTGGGCACATCATAGACGCTTCCCTCGAAGGATGGAAACACTCCTCTCTCTTTAGCTAGCTCTACTGAAGCTTTATTGGCTTCCTCAGATATGGTATGCATCACCTCTTCAGCTATGCTGATAGCTTCTTCGCTATCGTAGGAAATGCCAAGCTGAATCAGCATGTCAGCGAAACCCATTATCCCCAGGCCTATTTTCCTAGTAGCCTTCGTCTTTTCAGCTATTTTGGGTAAAGGATACTGATTAACATCGATGACGTTGTCGAGGAAGCGGACAGCCAGTTTAACTACTTGGGAGAGTTTGGCGTAATCAATTTTGTGCTGGCTATTTTGGTGGAGTACCATCTTGGATAGATTTATTGAACCCAGATTACAAGATTCAAAGGGAAGCAATGGTTGTTCACCACAAGGATTAGTGCTTTCTATTTTGCCCAAGTTAGGCGTAGGGTTATGCTTGTTTATCTCATCTATGAATACGATGCCTGGGTCTCCGGTGCTATAAGCCATGTTAACAATCTTGTCGAATACCTCTGTGGCATTAAGATTACCAGCTAACTCACCAGTTCTCGGGTTTATCAGGTCGTAGTTACTTCCTTTCTCTACCGCCTTCATGAAACTATCAGTTATAGCTACAGAGAGGTTAAAATTAGTCAGTGCTGCAGGATTTTCTTTAGCTGTAATGAATTCCAGTATATCAGGGTGGGCTACATTGAGAATTGCCATGTTAGCCCCACGGCGCATACCCCCTTGCTTTATTACGTCAGTGGCTGTATCGAAAACCCGCATAAAAGAGACGGGTCCGCTAGCGATACCGCCAGTAGAACCAACTCTATCTTTCTCTGGTCTCAATCGAGAAAAAGAGAAACCAGTGCCGCCGCCGCTCTTATGTATTAAAGCTGTGTACTTCACTGCCTCAAAAATGGATTCCATCGAATCATCAATAGATATGACAAAGCAGGCTGATAGTTGCCCTAATTTACGGCCAGCGTTCATCAGGGTAGGAGAATTAGGTAGGAATTCTAGATTCGCCATTAGTTGGTAAAATACTTCCTCCATGAAGGAGATATCCGCTTTAGTGCTGTAAAGAAGCTCGGCTGAGGCAATATGCTTGGCTACACGGCGAAATAATTCTTGCGGAGTCTCAATGATTTTTCCCTCTTTATCTTTCTTTAAATATCTCTTTTTCAGGACCCTCATGGCATTATCGCTAAATTTAATTCCTGATACCACTTGGCTACTTGCTTGAGGAGAGAACTCATCTGCGCTTATAATTTCGTTGACTATTGTCTGAAGTTGGGAGTCAGATATAGGGTATCTGAGCTGCGATGAAACAAAATTTTCCATACCTGGCAGTGTTTTAGCGGAGTTTAATCGCAAGATCACTTGCTCCGAGAGTTTCTCCAGCAATTTCCTATCGGTTATGCCCATGGACTCAGCAGCATTAAAAATGGCTTGAGTTACCTTATCTTGATTAATATGCTTAGTCTGGTTGATTTTTCCGTGGACTTTAGCCATTTTCTATCTCCTCTTTTGGTTAATTAAAGAATTTTTTTCCTTGACAGATAACAGACATAATTGATTTGTTATTGGGGCCGAGCTTCTTCCCTTTACCAATTTATCTACCACCTGTTTCAATGCCCCAATATCAGTAAATTCACGGTAAACACTGGCAAAGCGAATATAAGCGATATAGTCAAGCTTCTCTAGCTCGGGCATAACTAGGTCGCCAATAACAGAGCTGGGAATTTCAGCCTTGCCTAAGCGATAAAGCGCAGTTTCAATATTATCCATTAACTTATCAATGACTCCTGTGGGTAAGGGGCGTTTCTCGCAAGCTTTGCGTATTCCATAAGAGAGTTTATCTCGGCTAAATTCCTCACGTCGGCCATCCTTCTTGACCACAAGGATGTTATGAGGCTGTACGCGCTCATAAGTAGTGAAGCGGGTTCCACAACTAAGGCACCTCCGCCGTCGCCTTACACCTTCGTCCACGGAGCGAGAATCTATCACCTTCGACTCCAACCGACCACAGTGAGGGCATTTCATAAACTCCTCCACAAATTGTGATATAGGAAAAGTCTACTACTATATGTAGTAAAAAGCAAGTCAAAGTACTGGCTGGGCACATGGGTAACGCTGAATTATGGATTTTAGCAAATTCCTTTTCAATATGCCTCACATGGGTAAGATGGACAATACTAAGTCTCTTCCAACACAAGGTGAGCTTGAGAGGAGAGGCAAGTGGTTTATGATTGGGGCATGCAAGTGACCATGAGCGATAGAAGTTTGCAAACAGTGGAACAGGCCACATAATTTCTGGGAGGTAGTGAGGCGCTTTTCTTCAGAGCGCTGGTAGATGTTAGGTTATTGGCGAAGACAGATGAATTGCATATGTGCTTAAGTGGGGCAACCGCGAAGGAGTGATGTTTATCGGGGCACGACCATATGTTTAGCAAAACGAAGCCTGTTATATCCAGGATTAGTGAACGAATCTATGGGCTCAACAAAAATTTCTTCAATCCCTATAGCGACTTCCATGTCCTGCCCAGGGCTGCTCTGACCTGATCTCCATATGTCTCCTTCCTCCGTTTGGGCCTCAATGCTGTCTTATGTATCTTCGTGATGACATACTTCCTCGTCCGACCCGTATTACAATAATATTCATCCAAGATTTTTGTCTTCTCCTTTCTGTTTCTTGCCTTGATCTTACTCCTCCTCATTGCTTTCAGATATTCATTCCTTGAGTGCATATCCATTCTTTCCATAGCCTGGCTTGACCTCCCTTAAGAGCATTAAACAGACCATATTTTAAGTGCCTTCAGTTCGGTTTATATGATTCAATTGGTTCTGTTCTATTTTGCTTGACATAATATCTCCTCCTTGTTACAATAGTAGCAATGCCAGCTTGGCTAAACTGGGAGTAGCACAAAGAGTTACGGTGGTTTGCCGTAACTGCTACAAGATATGTTGGTCGGACATAACAGGAGAACAGTGAATGAGTAAACTCATTGAGACTGCGATTGCAATGCCAATCATAGCCGTTGCAGTCTACATGGTAGTAATAGTCCTTCAGGAAATTTTCTAAATTCCTGAAGATACTTAACAACGCCCTCCTATCTTCCAAAGTTAGTGCTACTCCCAGTTTAGCCAAGCTGGCTTGACATCTATTCTGCTTCTTTCTATATACCATCATATTTTTGCTTTACCACTCCTATTGTTGGAACAGTTGCTCTTTTTCTTGCCTTAGGTTTCCTAGCTTGTGCCCTATGGCTACTACGCCTAGCAGGTTTTCTCTGGTAGCCAATATTGCTAACTGCTAAACCAGCATTAACATTCTTATGTGTTGGGTAGTTTCCTTGTCTGACGACGCCTAGCCAATTACTGTATGGGAATTTTATACCAGCCACTTGTGCTGGAGTTTTCCCTTTGAGTGATTCATGTGGCCTAAAGAAGTTATAGTGAACTAACCAGCCATCTAACAATAACCTAGCTGTTTTCATGCTCTTCAGCCCACGCATTATTTTGATGCGTTCTTTCAAGCTTCCATGAAACCGCTCTATAAGGTTTGTATTAGGCTCACTTGTAAATCCTTCACTCTGTATATGCTTTGTAGTTGTTCTATTAAATACAATGCTAATTCCATCTAAATATGCCGCTAGCTTATCGGTAAGGATTATGCGTGGACTCTTGCCAGCCCGTCGCCAAGCCTTATCCATAAGAGCTTCTGCATCATCCAGTCTTCGTGATTGGGAGAGATGTGAAGCCAATAAAAACCTAGTCTTGCTGTCAAGTAGGTCCCAAAACCAGACACCCTTCTTTAATCGGTCAATTTTTTTACCAGATACACAAAGAACCGTCTCATCTGCTACCCAAACATCACCTACTTCTGGTTTGTATTTCTTAGCCTCTTCTATAGCTATTTTTGAGAATCTTATTAGCCAATAGTAAAGAGTGGATTTTGAAGGGGTAATGCCATATTGTTGGTCCAGATGTCTCCGTATCTTCTCCAAGGACATTCCCCTGTAATAAGCCGACAATGCAGCTCCTATGCAAACTAAAGGTGTATGCATATAAGGAATAGCAGCATTGTCAGTAAAAGTATGCCCACAGTCCTTGCACAGATATTTCTGAATACCTTGATATGTCCCATACCTTACAAGGTTAGTAGAACCACAATATTTGCACTGTAGCCCTCTATCTAAATCAAACTGCCGTCTAGCAAATCTGTCTATAGCTCTTCCCGTTTGCTTTTGTTGTTGTATCGCTACTCTCAAGTTTTCCTTTTCCATTCTCTTCACTGCCTTCTTTAACTTTCTATTAAGTTTCTCATACAAAGTCTCTGTCATCTCTACCCCCTACTCATTTTGAGCAGAAGAGTAAATGACATTCAATTAAGCGTCAATTAACATTGAACTGAACCATTCAATTTGAGCTGT
>CAZDXE010000013.1:0-20655 GCA_964509565.1 uncultured Dehalococcoidales bacterium
ATGCCCTGAGACCCAACCTTAAATTCATCTCCATCATCGGTTCCTATAGTTGGGGAGGTAAAGCTGTTGAGCAACTGGCGGCGATGATACCTAACCTGAAGGTAGAGATATTAAGCCCGGTGTTAAGCAAGGGCTTCCCGAGAGAAGCTGATTTCAGGGCACTGGATAGTCTGGCTGAAACCATTGCACGGAAGCACAAAGAACATAACTTTGCTTAGCAGTATTAAGGAGGAGGAGATGAGAAAATGAAGTTTGGAGATATTGTCAAAAGCATGGGTATTGAGGGAACAGAGAAGCATGTCCCGGTTATTGAAATCGGTAAGGGACGTGGGAGGGAAGACGTGGATGTTGTTCGGATAGTTGTAGGAAGAGATGTGCCGCATCCTAATACCCCAGAACACCACATCGCATGGATAGAGCTTTATGGGATGAGGAACGATGGACAGGTAATTGACCTTGTATAGGGAGCAATACTGGGATTTTGGGTTGACACTAACAGCAGGACGATGGGAGAGGCAGCGATAGCGGCGATGAAATTGTTATGGTTCTGGATATAGAAATACTGCCAGCAAGTTCTCCACAAACCAAAGGACGGGTTGAACGTTACAGGAACCGCTTCTTCCAGATAATGTCTCGGCCCAACTTGCCACCAGCCAGGAAAAGGTACTGATGCAAGAGTATTTGGATGGGACAATCCACATGGCTTACAGGAACAGGGAAGATTCAGCATCAAAGCTAACCCCCATATATAGGCATTAGCTGTATGAGATCAGACGAGGACATTTTTATCGAATTTTGACATCAGCCAGCACAGGCTGTTGACAAATACCTCTCTTTAAGGGATAATGACTCAGTCAAGTGGTTAAAATTAGATTACACCGGGTGGGAAGAAAACATAAACCGATTTATCGGGTGGTAGCGGCTGATAGCAAGTCACCCCGTGATGGCGCTTTCATTGAGATTATTGGCTATTATAATCCTTTGCCTGATCCGGCCAGTGTTAGTATTGATGAAGAAAAGGCTTTGAAATGGCTTAACTATGGGGCTCAGCCCACGGATACAGTTCACAGTTTACTGCGAAAATTAGGCATTATCGATAAGTTTAAGCAACGGCAAGCTTCAAGCTAAGATTTACTGCTAAGGAGATAAAATGAAGGAATTAGTGGAATATATTGTTAAATCTATCGTCTCAGAGCCTGATAAAGTGAGTATTACTGAAGAGAGTGGAGATGAAGGTCTATTAATCAAACTGGAAGTTGCTGCTGAGGATAAAGGCAGAGTTATTGGCAGGCAGGGCCGCGTGGCTGAAGCAATGCGCACTCTACTTCGTGTGAAGGCGGCTAAGAATGACACTAGAGTTAGATTGGAAATAGTCTAATCAGGGCTGTTTAACCCTTCTCGTAATGTCTACTTATCAGTTCCCCCGGTAATCGTGGCGGGTCTGTAGCTCAATTCGTGGCAGGTTGCACATTTTTCATGAGGTCTTGATATTGCTTTCTCCAGCCTTGGAAATTGCATATTTCGTCAGGGGTGGGGCAATGAGTTCGTTTATGATAGTTGAGGCTAAGACGGCATTTAGCAGCACAGTTCCAAAAGTAGGAAATTTGAGGGCCGCTATAAGTGCCAGACCAATAGTAACTCCCGCCTTTGGTAATAGTGCAAAACCTAGATACTTTTTCACGTTATCTGGGGCATGAGAGATCATGGCACCTACTCTCGCACCAAAGTATTTACCCATACATCTAGTTAGAACGATCAATAGTGCCAACATGCCGGCGACTTTTAACACGCTTAAATCAAAATGTAATCCTGCTAATACGAAAAACATAGCAAAGAATACATCCTCGATTTCTTCAACCACTAGAAACATTTCTTTCCTTTTCACCTTATTTACTATAATGAAGCCAACAACCATACTGGCCAAAATCGACGAAATGCCCAGGTAACTGGTGAGACCAACACACAGCATTATTACTCCGAAAACCACCACTAAGAGCAATTCGCGAGTTCTCGCAAGTCTGCTTATATACGTTAAGGCGACGCCAAAAACGATGCCGATAGCTGCGGATTCGACTATATGTAAGAAGGGAACACCCAGCATTTGGTAAAAAGAAGGGGAATTGACACCGCCGACCAATGGTTGGCATATGCCTGCAGCGATGGCAAAGGCTATAATTCCAATTGCGTCATCGAGAGCAACTACCGCCAATAATGTTGTAGTTAAAGGGCCCCTTGCCTTGTATTCACTGATTATGGCCATTGTTGCCGCTGGAGCGGTAGCGCACGATATTGCGCCTATGATAAGGGCTATGGGAAAGTAGAATTGCCAGAAGGTCTGGCCTGGAATGACTAAATGGCCTAAGATAGCTAAAAACAGTGCAACCAGGAACCACGCACCTAAACTCTGGAAGAGTGTTATCCAGGTGATACTTTTCCCTAAGCCCCGCAAGGATTCTATTCTGAGGCTCCCTCCAATTAAATAGGCAATAAAACCCAGGGTAATATCGGTGATTATGTCTAAGTTCCCTACTGTTTCTGCGTGTATTATGTTCAGAAGGGAAGGGCTTAATAAAACACCGATAACGATGTAGCCTGTAACTCTGGGAAATTTGAGCTTACCGGCAGCTAGCCCGCCCAAAAACCCTGCAATTATTATTATGCCTAAAGCTAATACTAAATTCATCTCTTTTAAGAGCTTTTCATTTATCCCGATTGAGCTTGCCGATGTAGGGAGAAGGAAAATTTCATTCAGGTTTTCTTAGAGGCAAGGTTCCATCTTGTGAAAATATTGCCTGCCATTCAACCCGAAATTTCCCTACTGGCCATCTTATATTTTAGAGCTTATCTCGGGGTGTTATCTTAAAGTAAGCATCTATCATAATATTTAGAGACACTTCACCAATGATTTCTTCATTATCTGTCACTGCTAATCTTCTTACCCTGTGATCTGCCATAAGTTCAAGTGCTTCTTCCGCTGTTGTCTGGAGGTGGCATTTTATCACGGGTCTGGTCATAATGTCCTCCGCTTTTTCAAATTCGCTGTGACGCAGGGATTTAGGCCTTATCACGGCAATCGCGTAACTTTTCTCGGGCAGTGGGCTAATGATATCTAAGAGGTCTTTTTCGGTAATAAAACCAACAATTTTTCTGCTATCCTTTCCTTCTACTACCCAGACATGATTTTCTTTGCATACTATATCCGCAACTTCATGTATAGATGAGTTTTTATCGATTAATGGCGGGTTACGATTCATGATTTCTTCCACAGGAGTATCGTAGAAGCTCACTTCAGCCAAATTACCACCTCCTGACGCACGAATTCCGACCTGAGTTCTTTCACTTCAATCCTTATTATGCTGCCCCATTCAACCTCCCATCTGCTAAGATTGACGGTTCTTGAAATCCTTCAGGTCTAGCGTGTTTATGAAATCCTTATACGCCGATAGGCCTTTTAACTCTTGCTCATCCACTTTGCCTTCAGCTTTGCCTCCGGAAACAGGCTTACCTATTTCCTCCTCAAGTGTGATTCCAGCTTTATCCAGTACTGATTCCTCTGCATATATCGGTGCCCCGGTTCTTACTGCCAGGGCTAAAGCATCGCTGGGCCGAGAATCAACCTCAACATCTGCGTTATTGACGCTGAGAGAAAGTTTAGCGTGGAATGTATCGTTTTGAAGTTCATTAATCACTATGAAATTGAGCGAAGCCCCTAAAGTATCAATGACAGATTGCAGTAAATCATGTGTCAATGGACGAGTTAGCTCCACATTTTGTAGTTTTACTGCAATGGCATCCGCTTCAGCAGGACCAATCCAGATAGGCAAATAGCGGTTCGATGTTTTTTCTCTCAAAATCACTACACGTTGATAATTCATTAGACTTACTCTAATGCTGTCGATCGTCATCTCTATCATAATGATATTACCCCCCCCTCAAGTCAAGGGCTTCTTTATTATTTTATTTCCACAATCCTAGCTAATAAATAAATTTAAGTCAACCCGCTGTGCTGCTTAGTTTTACCTGTATATCTTAGCCTCCGCAGTTTATTTATGTTCCTGACTCCCAGCTTTGCAGGTAGTTTTTTTGTTCCTCAGTTAAGGAATCAATGGCAATATTCATAGAGTCCAGTTTTAGCTGTCCTACCTCTTCATCAATCTCACCTGGTACAGGATAAACATCTGGTTGTAATTTTCCCCTCATCTTGACAAGCCACTCCACGCACAAAGACTGGTTAGCAAAGCTCATGTCCATAACACTGGCAGGGTGCCCTTCGGCAGCAGCTAAATTTATGAGCCGTCCTTCACCTAGCAGGTAAATGCGCCGTCCATTAGCCAGGATATATTCATCAACAAAGGGGCGTACTCTCTTTTTTGATTCGGACAGGTTTTCCATAGCGGAAATATTTATCTCCACATTGAAGTGGCCGCTGTTGGCGACGATAGCTCCATCCTTCATTTGCACGAAGTGGGCTCCATCGATGACGTTCTTATCTCCGGTGGCGGTGATAAAGACTTCTCCAACTTTGCACGCTTCAATTAAAGGCATAACCTGGTAGCTATCCATAGCAGCTTCCAGTGCAGGGATGGGGTTGACTTCGGTGACAATGACCTGTGCTCCTAGTCCATGGGCTCGCATGGCTATCCCTTTGCTACACCAACCGTAACCACAAACAACCACCTTTCTCCCTGCCCATAGTATGTTAGTAGCCCTGGTGATGCCATCAATTGCACTTTGCCCCGTGCCATAGCGATTATCGAAGAAGTGCTTGGTCTGGGCATCATTTACAGCAATAATGGGATAGTTTAACTTTCCTGCTATAGCCATATTCCTTAACCTGACGACGCCCGTTGTAGTCTCCTCGGTGCCGCCAATCACATCAGCGGTAAGTTCAGCATGTTCTTTATGGAGGGTAGAAACCAGGTCAGCACCATCGTCCATGGTGAGTTGTGGTTTGTGTTTCAGGGCGGTAATTATATGTTTATAGTAGGTTTCGTCGCTCTCTCCTTTTATAGCATTTACAGGAATGCCATAGTCAACTAAGGCGGCAGCTACATCGTCCTGGGTGCTTAGAGGGTTGGAAGCACAAAGAATTAAATCGGCGCCAGCTTCTTTCAAAGTCAAAGCTAAGTTGGCTGTTTCCGTTGTAACGTGGAGGCAGGCGGAAATGCGAATTCCTTCAAGAGGTTTCTCTGTGGCGAATCTCTGTTTTATTTGGTTGACTACCGGCATTTCTTTGCCAGCCCAGTCAATCCGAAGCTTGCCTTTCTCGGCCAGTGAGCGGTCTTTGATGTCATAATTTTTCATTCTTAAATTTTACTCCACATCATTTTCATAATCGTATCCATTGCTTGAACTGCTCAGCAACCCAATCGGGTACATCTAATGTGCCCATAAGAATTGGCTTTTGATGGCAGTCACTGCCCCCTGTCATAATCAGGTCATGTTTCCTCGCGAACTCAATGTAGTGTGCAGTGGTCCTGGCATCGTTCCTCGAATGCCAGCACTCAATACCATCGATGTATTCTAGCATATATTTTTCTATAATCTTTGTTTGTTCATCCAAATCAGGGCTTACGCTTGCTAAAGATATTCCATGGGGGTCATTGGGGTGAGCATGTACCAGTATGCCGCCGGCGTTCCTGATTAACTTTGATGCCTCAGCCAGCGAGAGCGGATATTTGGGAACATTACACCTGACTAGATACTTATCAAAGGCCTCTTGTTTATTTTTCACAATTCCTTTTTCTACCAGGTAATCTGCTATATGAGGTCGCCCAAACACGCCGTCAACATTAGCCCGCATATCCTTGAAATCTCCCTCGCTGAACTTTTTAATACCCTCTTTATCGAATTCAGCATTCAATTTCTCCAAAATTTGATGTGCTCTTCCTTCCCTGTGCTTCTTTATCAACTGAAGCTTGTTTTTGAGCTCTCGATTGTCGATTTCATACTGGTATCCCAGAAAATCCAGGGAAACAGACTTGTTGCCGGGATACTGAAAGGTTACATTCAATTCCACGCCTGTAACATAGGTTATGCCAAACTCCTTCGCCAGGGCGATTGCCCTTTCCTGGCAGTCTATGGAATCGTGGTCGGTTGTCGACATAAAATCGATTTTTCTATTTTTCGCCTCTTGGAAAACTTCTTCAATAGAGAGGTTGCCATCAGAGCAGCTCCTGGTATGGATGTGTAAATCTATTTTCATATCTATCTCTTTTCCACGCCAATGATATGCCAATCTTCGGGTGGGTCATATTGAGTATCAACTGTCAAGTGGACAATGTCAAGGCTCGGATTTAACCGCTTCAGTTCGTCCACATCCACCTTTTCGAACTTCTTTTTATTGTTAAGGTAGGCCTGTTCAGTCAAGGCGTTTGATTCATAATTCTCTCTGGTTCGCCTTAGTATCCGTGCAATGGCAACCTCCTGTGGACACTGGGTTTCAAGTATGACGAACGTCTTGTCGCATTTGGCCGCTATCGCAGCAGCACGTCTTCTCAAAGACTGCGTAACGAAAGTGGCATCAAGTATCACCCCATCTCCCCTTTTAAGGCTCTTATCCGCCTGTCTGAACATCTCATCATAGACCATCGTTCGCTTGTCCATATTTGAGGCGACCTTTTCATCAAATACATCTTCACCTTTGAGTAATTCTCTTCTAATCAGGTCAGTTCGCAGGATATGGTAACCCTTGAGCCTGGAAACCTCCGCACTCGTCTCGGTCTTCCAGGTGCCGGGGAGGCCACAGGTGATAAGCAAAACATTATGCCTCAATTCAGCTTGTATAAATTTCCTAAATGTCTCTCTCAATTTGTTACTCCCTTGCCAGCACACATGTTAAATGAATCTACCTTCTTGCTTTACAATCTTTTGAACTCCAGGCTGCCTCTTGATTAGTTCAGAAAAACTCTCTGTGTTTCTTATTTTCAGTCATTAAATGATAGATGTCCCAAATAGTCAAATACTTCTGATTTTTGAGCTTGTTTAGAGCATTGCGCTTTGAATTTCGGATTCCCCCGATATATACGATTCGGCAAGCTGGAAATACCTCTCAGCATTTTCTAAAGCCTTTGCCTTCTCATCATCCGCAATAAGGCGGTCGTCCAGCTTGAAGCTTTCTACTTTGCCTCTAATATACGCTCGGTAGCATTTATAGAAATTAAGCAACTTCAATAACTCGTTATTCTGACTCAAGTTTACATAAGTGTTTACAAAGTGCTGAGAAAGGTCAGCCCGCTGGTAACGGTCTAAGTCCATAGCCAGAAAGGCAACCTCTGAAGCTACATCACAATATCTAAATCTATCGTTAAATTCAATGCAGTCGTAAATGCAAATGTCATCAATGAAGCAGATATGAGCGGCATGAAGGTCACCATGACAATCCTTTATTTTGCCCTCTCGCACTCGCCTGCGGAATAAGGAACTATTATTATGAATAAAATTGCAGGTGTAATTTTTAATCTGGCTGTATCTTTCCATGGTGATGGAGATGCCGATATATTTCTCGGTTTGAGCAAAATTCTCATCACAGTTTTGGCGAATAATGTTTAAGTTGGCGAAGGCGGCAATTTCCGGATTAGTGGCGGTTTTTTGGTGAAAGCTGGCCAATTTATCAGACACCTTAGCTATCATTTCCTGGCTTACCTGGCCATTGAGTAAGAGTGCGTCCAGCATACGATTTTGAGGCAATTGCTTCATTTTTACAGCGTACTCTATTATATTGCCCTCGCTCTCAATATGAATTTCGCCTTTCTCTTCGGTAATAGCAATCACATCAAGGTAAGCATCAGGGCAAAGACGTCTATTTAATTCCAGCTCCTGGTGGCAAAAGAAGCCACGTTTCTCCAGTGTGGTGTAATCCAGATATCCCAAATTGACTGGTTTTTTCACTTTATACACATAGTCGCCAGTGAGAAAAAGAAAAGACATTTGTGTTTGCACTAGCTTTACCTCTCGTGGTTTATGTGGATAAGCCAGAGGGTTAAGCAATGCATTAACAACAGGTGGCAGCTTATTTTTAGTCAAATTCTTAGTTGTGGGCGACATTTATCGCAAAAATTGGCCTCTTTCCAGTCGGTGTCTGCTAGGCTATTAGAGAAGTGCATGACACATTTCATATTGGAACAGTGCTCCAGCCCAAAGGTGTGTCCCACTTCATGCACTATCTCTTTAGTGGCTCTTGCCATAAACAACTTTTCATCAGCTGGCAAGCCATAAAATTCCTGCCTTAGTCGGTTTAAAGATACTATTACTGTGCCAGAGTTGATATCAGCTTCGCCAAAGATGAAATTAAGCCTCGGCGTATAAAGATCAACATCAACTATGCCTACAATTTTTTCCTCCCTCTCTCTGGGTATAGCATTCAGGGAGGCCAGCAAATCCGAGGAAAGATATTGTCTTCTTTCAGGATTATAGGCGTGAGCTAAATAATTGAAGCCTGTTTTTACTTCTACCAGGCAATGGAAAATGGATTTGAGCTTCCCCCTTAGTTTATTAACTACATCGTTATTCGTATCGCCCAATAGCTCAAGCGTGATTTTCATCGGAAGTTGTCTCTAGCCAGTTCAGGATTTCTTTTAACACCCGGTTACGGTTACTGTTGATTACCAGGAGCACTTTAACTTCAGGGTGGCACTTGATTTCGTCAACAAGAGGCTGGGGGTTAAGCATAATGGTTCCCAGAACTTTTTTGCCATTGTTTATCGCTTGCAGCATGGCCTCCCTGAATTGTGGTGACAGAAGCTCCATTTTGCCAATCTCATCTATAACCACCAGATCACATTCCTTTGATGCTCTCTGGATAGCAGGAACGCCAACCTTGTTTAAGCTCTCAATATCAATTTTGTATTTGCCTATATGGTAGGGGCTGGAGATATTAATGTGTGCCAGTATAGCCTCTCGCCCATCAAGGCTAATTATTCTAAACCCTTGCCTTATGTTACCAATTCGTATTTCTTCGGTGTAAAAGCCGCCAGCCTTAAGCTTTGTCTTAGCAATAGCCTCTTTGATGATGGCAGTTTTGCCTGTGCCTGGTTTGCCGGTTAGAAGGAAAACTTTCTTCACTGTTATTTGTTTAGAGCCTCAGCCTTTCTTTTTCCCTCAAGTTTTTCCCGATGTCGGCGGCGCCTCAGAACAGCCATTTTCCTCTTTTTGTTCATCTTAATTTATTGTAGTCGGAGGTGGATTTGCTTATATAGTATACCGCCTTCTCAAATTATTGGATAGCTCAGCCACTAATTCCAAAGCCCGGTATGCCGCTTCGTGTGATAGGCCTGCCAATCCACAGGAGGGAGTTAGCAGGCTTTGTTTTAGAATTTGCTTGAAGCTGATGCCGTCTCTGGTAAAAGGAGCTATAGTTTCTCCCAGGCGGTCGCTCAGGCTAGATACAGATTCTTTAGCTAGAGAGTCTTCATCGTTGGGGACTATTCCCCAGGCGATATTGCCCCCACGACCAAAGAAAGATTTCACTTCATCAGGATAGCGTATGAAAGAGGAAGCATAGTTATATGTATCAAAACTAAGAATATCAATTGTGGAATTCAAAGGAAGTGACCAGTTGGTGCTGCCACAGCAATGCATCCCTTTTAATCCCTTAATTCCCTTGAGAACCTCCTCTAATAGAGCAGCCACTTTTTCTTTGGGAATGGATACCTTTTCCCTGGGGAGGTAAAAGTAGGTTGAGCTAAGGAACACCAGAGATGGCTCGTCAACGAAAATAATGGGGTGGCGTGAAATTTTCCTTAGAGCGTTTTCCTGCCACATAGCTTTCAACCTCAAAAATTTAGCCATGGCTTCAGCTAAAGTCTCATCGCAAAGGGCAGATTTGCCGTCCTGGCCGGTAACTGTAAATCCCCAGGTGATGGGGCCTGTTATTTGCCCCTTGGCTATTTCCGCCCTCTTTACCCCTGATATAAAAGCGTGTAGCCCAGCGGCATACTCAGCAGAAACGGCATATTTGTCAAAGTTGTTCTCCTTCTGGTCAATGTAGATTTGCTTCAACTCAGCATCGAAGTTTGCTGGCGGCTCAACATGGATTTTGTCTCCATCTACAACGACACCAGGGAAGCCTTCACTAAACTGAATGTTCATGCTTTCCCTGTTGGAGCGCATGGGCAGTTGAGGCCAGGCAGGAATGGCTGGAAGATGTTTCATAACAACCGAGCAAGCTTCCTCCACGTTAGTGTGGGGCATGCTGCCGATAGCTGTGGGCAAGCAAGCAAACTCAAATTTCGCCATTTTGTTTCTTAATTCAGATACTTCCCAATGAATGGGGCTAGATCCCTCTTTATCTTCTCCGGGATATATTGTGGCGCAGTGACAATAGCATCTTTCAGGGCAGTGGCACAAGCACAGTCTCGCTTTTGTGGTATAAGGGGAATGCTCAGTCTCAGAATTTTCTTAGCGATATCAACGCCCCTGACCAGATTAGACAGAATCATTTCTGCAGTTACTGATTTATAGCTGGAGTGCCAGCAATCATAGTCGGTTACGATTGCCAGTATGGCATAGCATATTTCTGCTTCTCTGGCTAACTTAGCTTCAGGCAGAGCTGTCATTCCCACGATAGCAGCTCCCCATGAGCGGTAGAGCTGCGATTCAGCTCTGGTGGAAAATTGGGGCCCCTCTGTAGCTAAATAAGCACCACCCCTATGTACTCGGGTTCCTGCCGCGGTGGCTGCATCGAACAAAACTTGACTTAGTATCGGGCAGAAAGGCTCAGCAAAGGCAATATGTGCTACCATGCCATCGCTAAAGAAGGTGCTATCTCTGCCTTTGGTGTGGTCGATTGCCTGGTCAGGGATAACTAGCTCCAGCGGCTTCATTTCGTCCCTGAGGCTGCCCACAGCGTTCACAGAAATAATTCTTTCCACCCCCAAAGATTTCAAGGCATAGATATTAGCCTTTGCCGGTAATTCGGTGGGGCTAATGTGGTGTCCCTTGCCATGCCTGGGCAGGAAAGCGACAGCTATCCCTTCAAACTTGCCTAGAAGTATGGCATCACTGGGCTCACCAAAAGGGGTGTTTATTCTTACTTCCTCTATCTCAGCCAGCCCTTCTATTTTGTAAAGCCCGGTTCCGCCAATAATTCCTATTTTTGCTTTAGACATCAGATCTTCTCCTTTTTTAATTTCATAAGTGATTATACTACAGGGAAATGCCTGATTCAGCCATTTATTCAAAGTTCTAATAATTCTTCTATGCTTAATTCAGCTCGCCGTAGGATAGCTCGTGGTGTTCATTCAGGTAGGTCGCCGAGATGGTAAGGCACTGTGTAGTGCGAACATGAGCTTTGGGCTGGGGCTTGTTTCTTCCCTATATGAATTCTCTTAGTTTGGCTATGTAGTTGTTGAACATCTCGCTGTAGGATTTCTCATGCTCGGCAGTGAAAGCTTTCCATTGTGGGCTGTTTTTGACATTGGCTTCTATAGAGCTTTCTACATCGACTTTCAATCCCTGTTTTATTACCTGTTGCGCTACTGTCTGGAACTGGTTTTCCAGCGCACTTTTGAGCTGCTCATACGTTTGCTCCCTGGCTTGTGCGTATTCCTGGCGAAGAGTTTCAATCGAATTTGTGGCCAGTTCCAGAGTAGAATATTTCCCCTCACCTTTCATTGTTTCTATGGCTAAAATAGCACTGCGGCGCTGGTCAAAATCTATCTGGTTCATCTGCAAACGAAGTGTATCTATCAACTTGTTCTGTGCTTCCTTCACGATAAATTCACCACCCTGTTCTTTGAGAGAATTCAATTCTTTCCATAGACCCTCAGAGCTCGCATCGCCCCTGAAATATTGGGAGAGCAAACAGTCAAGTTTGCTTGACTGCTTTGTTTTTTCCTTTTCCTGTGGCGATAAATCGCCGATCCTGGCTAACTTTTCCCTTGCCAATGGAGAAAGTTCCGTATTCATGATCTTCTCACCCCCTCTCTATTTTCACTAACTCTTTTATTATATCTCTTTCAATGATGATAATGCTTATGTAATTGTGGGAAACTTTTATACTCTTGACTAGTATATTACTCCTCGTGTATATTAAATAAAGTCGAGTAAGACCTTAGTAAAGGTTGTTGTTCCGAAGAGTCTCAGGTAACTGTTTGATAAGGGCCTTGAGCTGGTGGATACTGCAACCAAACGAGGCAAGATTATATATGATACAGGAGGTATCCAGTGGCTCAAGAAGACAAAACCTTAACTTGTCGGGACTGTAGTAAGACTTTCGTCTTTACTGTAGGCGAGCAGGAGTTTTATCAATCACGGGGATTGCAGCATGAACCTAGTCGTTGTCCAGACTGCCGTGCGGCTAAACGAAAATATGGACGATTTGCACCCAGAACGATGTACAAGGTAACATGCGCAGATTGTGGATGCGAAACTGAAGTGCCCTTTGAACCTAGAGAGGGTAGACCAGTTTACTGCAGCGAGTGCTACAGTAAGATTAAAGAGCAGCAGCAAGAAACCTAATATCGTTACCAAATGAATGTCGGTGTATGCCGAGTGGAGCTTCGCCTCCTTGGGAATCAATCTCTCAAGGGTAAGCGGCGGGCTGTTAGGCCTATTGTCACCCGGCTCCGCAATAGTTATAACGTATCTGTAGCCGAAGTTGGCAATCAGGGTCTATGGTAGTTAGCTACCTTGGGTATGATTTGTGTAATTCACCATAGAAGGCGTGCCGATGAAGTCTTATCTAGTGTGGTGAGATTCGTCGCCCAAAGTTATCCTGATTTAGAGCTACTGGGTTCGGGGATAGAAATTTCTCCAGCTTTTTGAGTTGGTGATGTTGGCTGCCTTGGCTTGAGCGGTAGCGGAGTGTTACAGAACTCTCTCCTCGTTTCGTTCAGAGACAGGGTAGCATGGGGAGTTGCTAAGGAGTCCCTGGATTGTGAATGGAGACTACTGACTTTCTTCACCACCTTACCGCTCTACCTAACTATAAGCAACAGATAGTTCATATTGAACACATTCCTTCACGGGATGCTATCTTTGGCAAGCTAGATAAAGCTCTTCATCCTGACCTTGAGTCGCGCCTTGAATCCCTGGGAATATCAGGCCTTTTTCTTCACCAAACAGAGGCCCTGAATGCTGTTTTTGCTGGAGAAAATGTCATGGTAGCTACACCTAGTGCCAGTGGCAAGAGCTTGTGTTATTATCTGGCAACGCTTGAGGCGATATTAGATGATAAAGATAGCCGCGCTATTTATATTTTTCCCACCAAGGCTCTAGCACAGGACCAGCTAAGGAGTTTGAAGGAGATTGCCTGCCCAGAATTTCTTTCTGAAAGTGCGATAGCTATTTTTGATGGTGATACACCGTATGCTGAGAGGACTGGAGTAAAGAAACAAGCCAGGGTAGTACTCACCAACCCTGATATGCTCCATTTTGGAGTTTTACCCAATCATCAATTGTGGTCCAGCCTGTTTCGGCATCTGAAGTATGTGGTGATAGACGAAGCTCATGTTTACCGAGGTGTTTTTGGCTCCCATGTGGCTAATGTGCTGCGCAGGTTACGCAGGGTCTGTGCTTTTTATGGCTCTACCCCTCAGTTTATTTGCTGCTCAGCCACTATTGCTAATCCAAAACAGCACGCTCAAGATTTAATTGGCCTGCCTTTTGAGACGATCGTTGATGATGGTTCACCACATGGTGAAAAGCATTTCGTTTTTTGGAACCCACCTTTCATTGACGAGGCCAGAGGCAGGCGGCATAGCCCGAATTCTGAGGCCACTTTTCTTCTTACTGAACTAATACAGAATAATATTCGTAGCCTCGTCTTTGCTCGTACTCGTAAACTGACTGAGCTTATTTATATTTATACTCGAGGGCAGCTTCATCCATCTCTATCTGACAAAGTCAGCCCTTACCGAGCGGGTTATCTTCCAGAGGACAGGCGCCAAATTGAGCGGCAATTTCTCAATGGTGAACTCCTTGGCCTGGTGACTACAGTTGCCCTGGAGTTGGGCATAGATATTGGTGATTTAGATGCTACTGTGCTTGCTGGCTATCCTGGGAGCATTGCCAGCGCCTGGCAGCAGGCCGGGCGTAGCGGGCGAAGTATGAACAGCTCATTGAGCTTTCTTATCGCTCAAGATAACCCACTGGACCAGTACTTGATGCGTAACCCGGATTTCTTTTTTGGCAAAAATTTCGATAATACCTTAATTAACCCTGATAATCCCTATATTCTAAAACCTCATCTCCTCTGTGCTGCATGGGCGAAGCCTCTCGATGATAGCGATGAAGAGTTCTTTGGAGCGAATGTTAATGCTATAGCAGCTGAACTGGAGAGTGAAGGTAAGTTAAAAAAGCGCCAGAGGAAATGGTATCTTTCTCCGACTCTCTCATATCCTGCTCAAGATGTAAGTGTCAGAGCCGCACCGGGGAAGAATTTTGCCGTTATTGATGTTTCCCAGAACTGCTTACTGGAAATGGTGGGAGCTAATGTGGCTTTCTTTCAGATACACCCTGGTGCTATCTATCTTCATCAAGGGAAACCTTATCTTATAACTGAACTTGACTTAACCAGGCATAGTGCTGCTGCAATGCCAACTTCGGCAAATTATTATACACAGACTAAGGAAACTGCTGATATCAGGATTGTGGGGATAGATAAAGAAAAAATTTGCCACGGAGTGGAGGTTTATTTAGGAGATGTGGATGCTACCACCACCGTGGTTGGTTTTAAGAAGAAAAGGCAATTCACCGAGGAAATTATTGGGGAAGAGTCTCTTAATTTGCCATCTCAAAACTTTCTCACCAAGTCTTTGTGGTTTGATTTGCCTCAAAAGGCGATAGATAAGATAGTCGAGGCACGGCTTAATCTTCGTGGTGGTTTGCATGCTTGCGAGCATGCTGCCATCGGCATACTTCCTCTGTTTGCTCTATGTGATAGAAACGACATTGGTGGTGTTTCTACCTCCTTTCATCCTGATACAAGAAAGGCACAAATCTTTATCTATGATGCCTACCCCGGGGGTATCGGCATTGCTGAAAAGGGATTCAATCTAGTTGAGGAACTCTGGCGAGCTACCTTAGAGTTGGTCGAAGAGTGTCCTTGCAGGGGTGGTTGCCCTGGCTGTATTCAATCGCCCAAGTGTGGCAATAATAATTACCCCCTGGATAAAAAGGCGGCGTTGATACTGCTCCGGGGGTTAGTGGGCCTCTGCTTAAGATGACCACGCATCGGATGTGCAGGTTTGTAAAAGTGTGGAAATTGTGACAATCTAGCTGTCTCTGATATATGCCATGCTATAATTTAGTCGAAGGATAAGATATGGAACAATGGACTGCAGCCTATCTTGATATAGAAACAACTGGCTTATCTCCATTTTGTGACAGCCTTACCGTGATAGGTATTTTCCTGTGTAATGACAGGGATAATGAAGTCATTCAATTAGTGGGTGAGCAGGCGAACAGGGAAAACCTTGTCAAAACCCTGAAAGGCGTTGGCGTAATCTATACTTATAATGGTAGCAGGTTTGACCTTCCTTTCATTGATGCTTCCTTAGGAATAAACCTTGAGGCCGAATTTTGCCATCACGACTTGATGTATGATTGTTGGAGCAATAACCTGTATGGCGGGTTCAAGGCAGTTGAAAGCCAGCTGGGAATCCCCCGACAGCTACAGGGCGTTGGTGGGTTGGGGGCAGTGTTGTTGTGGCAGCGATACCAGGATAATAATGACCAGGATGCCTTAGCTTTGCTGTTACAGTATAATAAGGAGGATGTAGTGAATTTGAAGGCATTGAGGGAGAAATTGAATGATTATCAGCATTAGCGGAACCTGGGATTGAGCGAGCGCCATGGCGAACTGCCTTCGGTCATCGAATTGAGTGATTAACATGCCTGTCTATTCTTATTCGCAGCTAAGTGTATATAAAGAGTGCCCTTTAAAATACAAGCTTCGATATCGTGATAGGATTAAGAGAGACTCTGAAATCATCGAGAGCTTTATGGGCACAATGGTTCATGAAACCCTGAAAAAGTGTTATGACAATCTCGGGCTTAGTAAGGTAGACACATTGGACAATTTACTCGCTTACTACGGTAAAATTTGGCAGGAGAACTGGCGTGACTCGATCCTTATCATGAAGAAGGATTTGACGCAGGAGAGCTACATGGCGAAGGGAGAAACGATGATTAAGGCTTATTACCAGCGCTATTCACCCTTTGACTCGGACGTTACTATAGGCACTGAAATGAGGCTCAATTTCCACCTGGATGACGAGAAAAAATACAGGATGATCGGGTATGTAGACCGACTGGCGCGGGCTCAAGGCGGTGTTTATGAAATTCATGACTATAAAACATCCGCTCATCTACCGAATCAGCAAGATGTTGACAACGACAGGCAGCTTGGCTTGTACCATATTGGGATTCAGCAAAGATGGCTACATATCAAGGATGTCAAGCTCATCTGGCACTACCTTGCCTTTGATACAGAACTTGTTTCTTATCGCACTCCGCAAGCTATCACCAATCTATGTCAAGATACCAGGAGACTAATTGATGAGATAGAATCCGCTCAAGATTTTCCACCGCAGGAAACCTGGTTATGCGATTGGTGCGAATATCCTGACCTGTGTCCGCTGAGGAAGCACTTTTTTAAGGTAGAGACGCTGCCGTTACAGCGAATGCTTTTTCCCATGAGCTAATTGTAATATTGTTGCAATTAGCAATCCTTTTTGCTATGATATTATCCATGGTCCAGGACTCAATTCGAGTTTTACAAACTCAGGGGTATAAAGTGACCAGGCCTCGAAGGCAGGTGTTAGGGGTTCTTGAAGAGGCGCAAAAATCACTTTCACCTTATGATATACAGAGGGTTCTGCGCCAGCGGGGCAAATACCTGAGTCATGTCACTATCTATCGTATACTCAATCTATTTTGTCGCCTTAGCCTGGCTCACAAGGTGTTATCTGCTGGCGGATTTGTGAAATGCATTCTGGATAAAAAGGAGGGATGCCATCGGCTTTTGGTTTGCCGTTGTTGCGGAGCTCTTCAGGAATTTGCTGATGATGAATTATGCCAGCGTGAAAGAAAGATTGCTCAGAATTCTGGTTTCCATACGGAATATCATCTTTCTGAGTCTTCCGGGATTTGTTCCAGTTGCTATAAAAAACAGTAAGATAAGAAAAGATGCTCAGGCGGATAGTAAAAGAATTAAGAGTGCACGCTCCGTACACAGCGTTAGGAGCGGTTAGTGGCATCATAATCATGGCGATAATAGCTTATGGCAACGTTCCGTCTCGAATTTCCTATGTCGCTTTTTATAGCCTGCACCCAATCCATGTCCTATTAAGTGCTCTTACAACTACGGCAATGTATGCCAGATATAAAAAGTGCAAATTATGGCAAGCGCTTTTGATTGGCTGGACAGGCTCGGTTGGGATAGCTACTATAAGTGATGCCGTGATTCCTTTTCTGGGCGGAAATTTGCTTGGCATCCAAATGGAATTTCATATACCTTTTATCGAGAAATGGTGGGTTAATCTCATGGCATTAGCTGGTGTTGTTATTTGCTACCGGAAGCCTGTAACCAAGATGCCTCACTTCGGGCATGTGCTATTAAGCACATGGGCATCGTTATTCTACTTTACAGCATTCGGGATAGCTGATTGGGTTCCATTGCTTCCATTTATCTTCTTGTTCTTGTTCCTGGCAGTATGGATTCCCTGCTGTGCCAGTGACATAATATATCCCCTTTTGTTTGTGGGGAGGGCCAAAGAACCCTGCTCTAACCCAACAAACCCTGGCTAATAAAAGACCCACAAGCTAAAAGAGAGTTATACTTATACTACTATGTATAGTGTGAGAGGTGAGAACGAGTGCTTACTATTGATATAGACCCGATTGCCTTTTCTATTGGCTTTGCCGATGTAAGTTGGTATGGAATTATGGTAGCCCTTGCGGTCTTGACGTTACTTGTTATCACTTTGCGGGAGGCGAAAAGATTAGGCGTTTCACAGGATACTGTTTATAGTTTCTTCCTCTGGGGCATCATTGGTGGTTTTATTGGAGCCAGGTTGATTGTTGTTCAATGGGACTATTATATAGCTCACCCTGGGAGCATTTTTAATTTTATCGGCTACCCCGCCTTCAGCCTCTATGGGGCTATTATTGGTGCCCTTATAGCGGTGTGGGTTTATATGCGGGTGAAGAGAGTCCCATTACAGGACTTAGCTGTGGTGTATGATACCGTTGCTGTAGGAGCGCCTGTGGCTCAGGCTATAGGCAGAATTGGCTGCACCATAAATGGTTGCTGTTATGGGAGACGTACCTCTCTGCCCTGGGCAGTTATCTATACTAACCCTATGAGTGCTTGTGGACTTCGGGGGATTCCGTTGCATCCGACGCAGCTTTATTTTCTATTATGGAATTTAATGGTTTTTGCTGTATTATGGCGACTGCGTGGGCGGCTCAAGCCGCAAGGTTCACTTTTCATGCTTTATCTTTGCCTGTACGCTGCTGGTGATTTTAGTTTAAGATTCCTCCGCGTTAATGAACCATTTCTCTTTGGCCTTCACCAGGGGCAAATCATCAGTTTGCTGATATTGGTAGTGTGTTTGCCTTTGCTTATTCGCAGGATGCGCAGGACTGCACAGAAATAATTAGCGGCACTAAATACGAAATCCTAAAAGCTTGTGATTTGTGTACTTATGGAGATGAGGTGAAATCAAGAAGATTGAGTTTCAGCACCTCTTCCCCGTTCCAGAAACTGCTCTTGATTTCATACACGATATTTATATGAGAAGGAATTTCACCTTCCGCCTTTTGCGGGTCGAAACTCACGGCTCTCCAGATTGCATTTCCTTGTTTAAGTTTTAGCTCGAGGTACTTGCTCTGGTTGCCGAAGTGACGGTGTTCCAGCACTTCGGCTTGGCAACTGAGAAAAGTGGGTGGTGGATTGCTTTGCCCGAAGGGTTCCAATTGCTGCAGTAGGCTAAAAGTATCCCCAGCCAAATCAGATAAAGGCACTTCAGCGTCGATGCGCAATTTAGGGCGTAAATCTAGAAGAGATAATTGGCTTGTTGCTAAACCCATAAGTTTTTCTTTTAGCTTATCTATGTTTTGACGCGCTGCTACGAAACCAGCGGCTGCGGGGTGGCCACCAAAGGAAATAAGGAAATCCTGGCACTGTTCTAATGCAGCAGCGAGATTGAATTCAGGTATGCTTCGCGCACTGCCTCGGCATAGCTCGGGACCTAAGTTGATTACAATAGCAGGTTTACAAAACTCATTTACGAGTTTGCCAGCAACAAGGCCGATAACTCCAGCGGGATAACTTTCATCGCCTTCTATTAGCAATGGAAGATTCGTCTTTGTGGCTAGTTTTTCCTTCACTTTGTTTAGTGTTTCTGTGGTTAATTTTTGGCGTTCGGTATTTTTCTCTTCTAACTGCGCTGCTAATTGCTGAGCTTCCTCTAATGAGTCTGTGGTTATTAAACTATAGCTGGTAGAGGCATGGCCCATTCTGCTGGCTGTATTGAGGCGAGGCCCTAACACCCATGAGATACTTTCAGCGTCGAGTTTACCCATCTCTAACCTTGTCAGCCTGACCATTTCTTGGAGCCCGACGCGGGGAGTGTTATTAAGCAGCTTTAAGCCTTCCTTTACCAGATAGCGGTTTTCACCGATGAGTGGAACAACGTCAGCAACAGTGCCCAAAGCTACTAAATCTAGCAATCCCGTGAGAGATTTTCCCCTGCTGTCTTTGTGGAACAGTGCCTGCAAAAGCTTGAAGGCTACCCCCACTCCTGCCAAATCGAGGAAGGGGTACCTGGAGCCTTTTCGTTTTGGGTCAATCACAGCTATGGCTTGAGGCAGCATTTCTAGCGGCATGTGGTGGTCAGTAATAATCATATCTATCCCTATTTCTCGGGCTCGATTTGCTTCCTTGAGGCTTGTGATGCCACAATCAACAGTGATAATTAAGCTGATCCCCTGATTATGGAGCTCCTCTATGGCTTGTAGTCTTAACCCATGACCCTCCTTAAGGCGATCGGGAAGATAGAGAGTAACCTTGCTGCCAAGCCATGATAGGCCCTCTGCAAGGGAAGCTGTGGCAGTGATGCCATCAACATCGAAGTCGCCGTAGATAGCTATCTTTTCCTTGTCAAGTATAGCCTTGTATATCCTGTTCACAGCTTGTGACATATCATTGAGCAGGAATGGGTTGCCTGCAAGGCGGCGGTCAGCAGCCAGAAATGGTTCGATTTCACCGATATTGACACCACGATTGTAAAGCATCTGGGCAATTAGAGGATGAAGATTGGCAGTGCTTAGATACTCGCGGGGTGCTGCGGGTAAAACTTGCCAGTGAGCTGGATAATTTACTTTCATAATTTAATAACCTGATGGCTTTTAGCCAGAGTTGCTAACTATATCACAGAGAGGAGGCATGATAAAATTCTGAAGGTTATCTATTAAATGGTTTGATACAACACGCAGCCAGTAATTGCCGAGTAGCCATATATGTTAGTGCTCTAGCGTATCATAGCTAGGATTTGTAGTGCCTCTCTTCTTTATCCCTGGTCAGTGGTAGGAGTGCGCTGAACATGATGCACAGCATTCCCATAGCGGCGCAGATCATAAAAACTATATGGTAGCTGCCTGTGACATCAAATATATAACCGCCCAGAACTGGTCCCACCACAAATCCAA
>CAZDXE010000013.1:20755-26258 GCA_964509565.1 uncultured Dehalococcoidales bacterium
CTGCCTGTGACATCAAATATATAACCGCCCAGAACTGGTCCCACCACAAATCCAATTGCGCCGATGGCGGTATTAAATCCCATGAGTGTAGAGAGGGAACTCAAACCGAATAAATTTGCTATTATTGGGGACTGTAAAATTTCCATAGTTCCGTAGCTGATGCCGAATACGGCGGCAAATAAATAAAGCATCCATATTTCTGTACCTGTTAACAGGCAGAGGAAGCTAATTGATATTAACGCCATAGAAATTATAAGAACGGGTTTCATGCCAATTGTATCAGCCAGGTGGCCAAAGGCTAGTCTGCCTGCAATGCCCACACCGCCGATGATAGCTAAAATATTGGCAGCGCTGGCTGGTGACATCCCCAGACCGATAGCGTGAATAACACTGTGCACCATAACAATAGACAAGCAGAAACCCCAGGAAAGAAATAGCATACTTGCTATCCAGAAATGCCTGGTATGAATTGCTGCACGAATAGAAAGCCCCCCCACCTTTTCAACCGAATTTCCTTCCTTTACCGTGTTCCTGTCGTAAGGTAATTGCCCTATCTGGATTGGGTGCTGTTTGAGAAATTGGGCGGCTAACATAATGACTCCCATGGTGATACTACCTATAATGAGATAGGACTTGCGCCAACCATAAACAGAGATGAGCCAATTAGCCAATGGTGGAACAACCAATTGCCCAATCCCCGCACCAGAGGTAACAATAGCCATCATCAGCCCCCTTTTCTTAGTAAACCATCGTGGTATTATGGATATTATGGGGACCCAATAGAAACCCATGCCTATGGATGCTATTACTCCGTAGAACAAGTATAGCTGCCATATGGTGTTAGTCTGTGACATGAGTAGATAACCCAGTCCAAAAAAGAAGCCACAGGCTGAAAGTACCAACCTTGGTCCAAATCTGTCGGTTAATCCACCTACAACAATAAGTATAGGGATATGCACAATAGTCGCTAGAGATGAAGCGCCTGAAGTCATTGCTCTTGTCCAACCGAACTCGCTTAGCAAAGGTGCAAAGAAGACTCCGAAACTATACAGTAGTCCTTCCGCTACCGTTACAATAACGAGGGAGGCTGAAACTACGATATAGCCATAGGAAAACCTTGGCTGTGGCTGAATCTCCTGGGTAGTCATAATAGCTTTCACGCTGAATAAGATATTATCGATGTTGCGTTAGCTGGATATTCCTGGCACGTATTTCATCTTGGTTCTTGGGGAGTGGAGTTTCCTCTCTAGCAGGAGCTTAATTACTTTGCCCTCCGGTAAGGCAAAGTTTATCATAACTGGCAGCCAGTAAATAGCTGTATGTGCTCGTTTAAATAGATAAGGTGACTTGCCGTATCTCATTGGCACTCTTTGCTTTTACTGATAGCGTTCAAGAGGTCGCTGCCGTGCGCTTCCCCTGCACCACCCGTCAAAGCAAAAGCGCAAACAACCTTGAAAGTTACGTCTGGCTGATGCCAATTTCGGTGCAGAGGTTCTTGCAGCGTGGCTACGCAATTTCGTCCCGCAAAAAACCAAAGTGTGATATTTTAAAATTAGTCTATTCTAAGGGGTCAATAACAGAGACCGGGAAGAAACAGGAGCGATGGAAGTTGATATACGGATTGAAGAAATCTTCATTGAAGGCGTTGATCAGTTCAGCATAGCTCTGGGGGATATAAGCATATCCCAATCCTAAACGAGTTGCTCTAAGTCCTCAGGCTCATCTTGTATTGGAAGAAGCGGGTGAAATTAAGCAAGCTCAGTAGCTTCTAATAATTCAAGGGTATGCTTCCATCCCATAGGCATAATATGAACTCCCTGGCAAAGACTCTTTATTCCCTTAATTAATTCAACGCTAATTTGGATACTTGTTTTAGCCCTTTCTTCCTTTTTTGCTTCTGCCATCATGTTAATATATTTCTCAGGAACAGAAATCCCTGCAATATGCTCATTCATGTATTTAGCCATCCCAGCAGACTTTAACGGTATTATCCCTCCTAATATTGGAGTCTGGAATTTCTCGGCTTCTTTCATAAATTTCTCAAATGTTTCTAAATCGTAGATAGCTTGAGTTTGGAAAAATTTTGCTCCTACTGTAATCTTTTTTTTCATCTTAATCAGCTGTAGTTCCATCGGGTCATATCCAGGATTCACTACTGCCCCAAGGCAAAACTCTGGCTTCCCATCTAGTTCATTCCCCTTCATATCTTTACCTTCCATTAAGGTGGAAGCGACTTGTAAGAGAGTTACAGAATCTAAATCAAATACTGGCTTTGCTTCTGGATGATCCCCCAATACCATGTGATCTCCGGTTAAGATTAAAACGTTTCTTATACCTAAGACATAGGCACTTAAGAGATCCGATTGAAGAGCAATTCCATTTCTATCCCTGCAAGTTATCTGAAAAATTGGCTCTAAATCTCTTTGTGCTAAAAGGTGGCAAACTGGCAAAGAACCAAGCCTCATTACTGAGCTTTGCATATCAGTGACATTAAATCCATCTACTTTCCCTCTTAAAGGTTCAGCCTCCTCATCTAAAACCTTAGCAATATTTACTCCCTTCATAGGTGCTACTTCACAAGTAACAAGGAACTCCCCACTTTTTAATTTTTCAGAAAAATTCATTTCACCTCCTCCTTTCGAGAAAGATATTCTGTAATATTTTTGCTATAATCCCGCGGCGACAAAATTCTCGTTAACGTATCCAATCTACCTAATTTTTCTAATCTCTTGTAAATTAAAACCCAGGCACAATCAGCTTCTGGGTCCACCTCGCACTTCCCATTCTTGGCTCCACCGCAAGGGCCATTTAACAATCCCTTAGGGCAATTTGTAATAGGACAAATCCCGGCGGTGTAGTTCAAATAGCACTGACCGCACTGATCACAATTAAAATCTCGAGCATTAAGCCCTTGAAAGCCATTTAAATAAAGAGTATCGCAGCCTGTATAGACAAGCTTACTTTCCAATAAGGCAGAGATAACCTGAGTTCCTACACCACAGGAAAAGACTAAAGCTAGCTCTGCGCGCCCTATTTCTTTAGAGTATTCTCCAATATATGCTTTGGCAAATTCCCTGTTACACAAATAATCCAAGGTTGCTCTTCCCGTAATTTCCTCTTTCAAACCATCTACAAATTTAGCTATTTCCTCTTTAGGGAAATAAAGCTCTTCGCAGCCAAGACATTCAAAGATAAAAAGTCTTTTTCCGGAGATTTTCGCCAGTACCTCCTCCTCAGGTTTTAATTGAATTACGAGCATATTCCTTCTCCTGTTTAATAAAACCTAGAATAGAAATCTTTGAGGAACAAATAGCCTCACAGCACCCACACTCTATACAATTTTCCACCTTGAATTTGACTGCTTTTTCCAATTCACCCCTTTTACCATAAAAAGCATAATAAAAAGGATACAAATTCATAGGGCAGGCCTCTACACAACGACCGCATCTTATACAGTCCCTTTCCTCAGAAACTTCCACAACAGGCTTCTTCAAAATAGTAAGACCAGTCATTCCTTTAATTACACCTGAATCTAAGCTCAATTGAGAGATTCCCATTATTGGGCCGCCTGCTTTCAATTGATATTTATTCGGAACTTCTTCCTCTCCCATACAATAGTGGACGATATTCCTTAATGGAGTGCCCAGCTTAACAAGATAATTTCCTGGTTTGCTCAAGTTTTCTCCAGAGACAGTCATAACTCTTTGAATTAAGGGAATACCTTCTATTACTGCTTGATAAATAGCAAAAATTGTACTGACATTTGAAACCACTACTCCGACGTCTAGAGGTAATCCTTTTTCAGGAACGTCCCTATTTAAAATCCTTTTTATTAATACCTTTTCTGCGCCTTGCGGATATTTAGTCTTTAAACTAAGTATTTCGATATTTGAAGGCTCATTAAGTAAACTACTTAAACTTGCTACAGCTTCAGGTTTATTATCTTCAATTGCTATAAAAATTTTGTTAACCTGTAAAATTTTCTGGACTATTTTTATCCCGGTGAGTATTTCTTCAGGATGCTCAATCATCATTCTGTTATCGCCATTTAAATAAGGCTCACACTCACAACCATTTACAATTAAGGCATCTATGTTTTTAGGAGGGGAAAGCTTCACATGCGTGGGAAACATTGCTCCACCAAGTCCCACGATTCCTTTCTCCTTTATTATTTCTAACAAGTCTTCTCTGCATAGACTCTCAAAATCCTTTCGAGATTGGATTGAGGGGTCTAACTGGTTTTGCATATCGTTTTTTATTATTAGGGCTGGTTCTTCTTTCTTAAGCGTCGGATGAATTCGTTCTTCGATAGATATTACCTTTCCACTTATACTGGAATGAATGGGAACAGAGACAAACCCATCAGCTCCCCCAATTTTTTGACCCACATTTACCTTATCTCCCACCTTAACCAAAGGCCTAGCTCTTTTACCGGCGTGTTGAGAAAGGAAAATAACTGCCACTTCTGGTTCTGGCAAGCCCTCCAGCCTCTTATCTTTAGTCTCCTCCTTTTCTTCTGAAGGATGAAGCCCTCCATAGAAACCTTCGCCTCTTGAATTTTGATTTTGCAACGATAAAGTTTTCTTAACTTTCGGAGAGGGCTTAGAGTAATCTCTTAATTGAACAGATTCTAAGGTTAGCTTTCTTCCCTGTTTTGCAAATCGCTCGTAAATTTCCTGCCATACGCAATCAATATTGGGATTTACCTCGCATTTTCCGTTTTTTGCCCCTCCACAAGGACCATTCAATAGTCCTTTAGGACAATTCACAATAGGGCATATTCCACCAGTTAAGTTCAAATAACACTGGTCACAGCCAGCACACTTCTCTCTTTCCAAAGAAACACCATGATAGGCAACTCCACTTGTAGTATTTTCTTTTTGCATAGAATCAGCTAAGGCATAAACAGGCTTCCCCTCCAAAAGCTGCGCCACGAATTGAACTCCTATCCCACAGGAAATCACTCCCACTGCATCGCAATCAGAAAGGTCTAAGTCTAAGAGCTCCTTGCTAGATAAAAAATCATTGCATAAGAAGTCAACTCCTATCTGCCCAACAATTTTCCCAGCCTCTTCACCCAAGATTTTCAAAAGCTTATTATGTTCCTCTTCTTTATCTTCCCTCTCAAATCTTTTGTAGCATTTATTACAGTAAACGATAAATATTCCAGCTACCCCACCAAAAACTTCTTGAATTTCTTTCTCAGGTTTTAACCTAAATTTAGTGTAGTCAATTAAATTTGTTTCGTTCATTTATTCTTCCAAGATTCAACTATCGACTTTCTCTACAGCTCTCTGCTAAGTTTTCATCATAGGGGGTTTGTCTATCCCGGCATCTTTCTCTGGGGCATAACTGACAACTATAAAACTTGACTTCTACAGGGGAATATACTCCAGATTCGGATTTTCCTTGATATTATAAACCTTTTCGATGCAATAAGTAAACCTATTGTACTCGTTCAGTACCTTAGTGACACATTCTCCTTTCTTTTATTTTGTCGGTA